>JAUNSP010000002.1:0-6347 GCA_030539155.1 Clostridia bacterium | reverse complement strand
TCATCTTATTTGATTTTCGAGTGCCTAGTAATATACTAATTTTTGCTTAAAATTTGAACAGAGAAAATTCGGGCATCTTACGTCGTTACTTGGTGAGACGTGAGTGGTGAGATGTGAGTAGTTTTAGATGAGAGAGGGGAGAAAATGAATATTTTACAGATTATTGAAAAAAAACAGAGGTCTTTAGAATTATCAAAAGAGGAAATTGATTTTTTTATAAATAATTATACAAATGGCAATATACCAGATTATCAGGCTGCGGCTTTAATAATGGCTATATATATTAATGGAATGAATATGAACGAAACTACAAATTTAACCATATCTATGGCAAATTCTGGGGAAGTGTTGAATTTAGAAAGATTGGGCTGTGTTGTGGATAAACATAGTACAGGCGGTGTTGGTGATAAAGTTTCTATAATATTATTACCTATCATTGCGTCTCTTGGAATACCTGTTGCAAAGATGTCGGGAAGAGGATTAGGATTTACAGGTGGTACTATTGATAAATTAGAATCAATTCCTGGATATAAAACTAGTATGGAAATAAATAGTTTTATACAAAATGTGGAAAAGATGGGGATAAGTATCATTGGACAAACTTTAAATTTGGCACCAGCTGATAAAAAAATATATTCTCTTAGAAATGCTATTAGTTGTATTGATAATAAGCCACTTATTGCATCGAGTATAATGAGTAAGAAGATTGCTGCTGGGGCAAGTAAAATTGTATTAGACGTTACTTGTGGAAACGGGGCGTTTATGAAAAATGAAAATGATGCGATAGAACTTTCTAAAATAATGCAGGAAATTGGTAGACTTGCTAATAAGGAAACAGTTTGTATAATTACAAACATGGATGAACCGCTAGGATATAGTGTAGGAAATATATTAGAGGTTAAAGAGGCTGTACAATTTTTAAAGGGGAATATGGAGGAGAATGAAAAAAATGTCATCTTAGAAATCGGGGCATACATAATTAAATTGGCAGGGAAAGGCGATGATATACAACTAAATAAGGAAAAAATATTGGATAATATATATTCGGGTAAGGCATATGATAAATTTGTGGAATTGGTAAGAATGCAAAATGGTGATATTTCGTATATAGAAAATCTTGATAAATTTCCAAAGGCAAAATATGAACAAGAAATTACTAGCGAAGATGGTTATATACAAAGTATTAATGCGGAGGAAATAGGATTGGCGTCAGTTGCATTAGGTGCTGGTAGAATTAAAAAAGATGATAATATAGATAATACTGTCGGAATAGTATTTCATAAGAAGGTTGGGGATAAGGTATCTTCTAAGGAAGTTATAGCAAAAGTTTTTGCTAATGATGAGATTGAATTAAAAAGACAAACTCAAAGAATAAAAAATGCAATTAAAGTGGTTGATTATGAGGTACCAAAATTAAATAGTATAATAAAAATAATGTGCTAGAAATAGACGAATAAAAGTGGCATGTAGAGAAATTTAAACATTTTAAATTTTTCTACATGCCACGTCTTTGTCAGTGTACCAAAAATTTCCTAAATTTTTGTATGTGTTGGTTTAGGGAGAAGCCTCTCTAGATAATAGAAAAGGAGAAATTTCCTATTATATAAAAAAATGGAATGAAATAGGCTTCATTCCATTTTTTACATATTCCTAATCTTTTATCTCTAGATAATTAAAATTTTCATTATCCAGAAACCTTGATAAATTTTGTAAAGTAATTCCTGTTTTAGTTGATAGATCTTCTATTGAATTTGGGTAAGAATTTGTTTGTAAATAGCTCTTTAAACTTGACATTTCATTGATATCCTTTTGTTCACATTTTGGACAGGTTGCCGTGTCTGAGATAAAGAAACATCCACAACGTACACATTTTTTTGAATCCACTTTTAGTACCTCCTTTTAATTATTTTTTACTGTTTTTTAAATCAAATATGATAGCATCATCATTATCAAATAAGAAATTTGAATCTGAATTATCTGTTTTAATAGGATCTATTTCAAAATTTGAATCTTGATTATCATCAGAGATTAAATTTCTCTTTGTTTTAAATTTTCCTTTTTTTGAGGCATCTTTTGTAGAAGTATATTCAGCAATACCGTTGCTAACTTTTTCAAAGTTATATGTTTTTTCTTTTTGTACAGTTTTATATTTCGCTTCAAGGAAATCAAGTGAACCTGTGCCGATAACGAATCTTCCTTTATCATTTCTTAATTTATATGAACAATTTTTAAATTTAGTGGTTTGTACCTTTCCTTCATTCAAGTTATTAGTCCAACCATATTTAATACCGCCTAATTTTGAATCATACTCACCTTTTGAGGTGTCGTAGGTGTTACTAAATTGCCAATCTCTTTTATTACCAAATTCTTTTGCCCACCATGAGTTTTCTTCAGGTGTATTATTTCCAAAAACTATCTTACTTGCACAGTTTGTAAGTATAATTCTTTTCATGCTACGATTTTCTTTTAAATCAAGTTGTTCTATACTTTGAGCAGAGATCGTAGTTGCTATTTTGTATTTTCTATATATCGTAAATATTGGTTCTAGTGCAGTACAATTAAAGTCAGGATATTCATCTATATATAATGTGTGCGGGATTCGGCTATTTTCGTTTCCTGGTCTACGAAGAACAGAAAATTGCATTAATAGTAAAAAGAATAGCCCAAAAGCTTTACTAGAAGATGCACCTAAATCTCCTCTTCTTGTACAGGCGAAAACAACCTCACCATTTTCTAAAACTTCATCATAATTTAAATTATTTGTTCTGTTACATAGTATTTGTTTTATTCCAGGGTGTCTCAATAGGTTATCTAATTGAGTAACTGCTGAATAAATATATTTTTCGGTATCTCTACGAGAATTGCTGTTTTTATAAAAATGTTTAGTGAAGTAACCTATAAGTAAATTATATTTTGAATTAAGTTCAGGTATTTTCTTCAGTTCTTCACACATATCCTCTATCAAATCGAAGTCATTGAATAAATCTAACATATCTTCTAAAGTTGGTAAAATTCCATCGTGCAATCTTGGATACATTTCCTTTAGCAAGATAGATACATTTTCGATTGCCTGGAATGCAATTTTTTCCTGAAAAGCTATTTCAGTATCTGTATTTTCAGTTGAATACATTCCCTTTAATACTGATGAGATAGCAACTGATGTTTGTAATGGATCATCATATACAAAAGGATTTAGACCTAAGGAATTTGAATCTTGTATATCTATAATCTTATATGGAATATTAAAATTTTCTGCTACATTTTTCATTTTAGAAATAGTTTCGGGATCTGGTGATATAGAGGTAATACCTAAATTCCTAAATATTTTTCCATTAGAATCCTCAGAATATATCATTTTTTTCATAAATGTATTAAAAATAGGCTGTTTATAAGTATTAGCAGTAATCATATTTAAATTGAAATTCTTATTTAAGTAATTATTATCATATGGTTTATTTAGAGTTGCGAGACCAGTTTTTAATGCTGTAAAACCAAGCTCTTTGGAGATTTGTTTAAAAAAGGCCTTCTTTTCTATATCTTTTGCAATCATTGGTTCAAAAATCATAGATGTTTTTCCAGTACCAGAAGCTCCTACGACTAATAATGATGTAAATCTACTCTTTTCAGGAAATTTAACTGCTTTTCCTGTTTCAACGTCTTTTAGAAAAGATACTTCACATGCATATGCTCCGACACTCTCTGTATTTGGTGCAAGACTTATTCCTCCATAATCCAAAATGGATTCTTTTAGTGATTTAGTATCATTAACCGTCGCATATAAGAACTTGATTAAAGGATAGAACGTTGTAAGTGGCAAATATAATGCTAAGGCTGAAAGTGCAGGTTTAAATAAGTATGGAAATTGAGAAGCTAGACCTGAATAATTTGGAACAGAATATAAGCCCATCCATGCTGAGTAATTTATACCTTGAACCATCATTGATAAAGCAATTATGTATAGGGTTGTTGCATATAAATAAAAGAATGATAATTTTACAGAATTTGATTTTACAAATTTTGAACCAGAGCAGAACAAAAATGCAAAAATTGGACATGCCAAAGCTAGAGTATATCCTATCGGCCCCCAATAATCGGCAAACATTCCTGTGAATATAACTATAAATAATTCTATTAATCTATCAACAACTATATATAGCGATATAAGTGTGAGGATATATGTTAAGAACGTATTTCTGTCAGTTTTTAAATATTTTAAAAATTTATCTATTAATTTCATATTAACACCACTTTCAAAGTAAAATAATTAGTACCTATATTATCTAACAAAATTGCGAAAAATTCAAGTGTTTTTTGCAATTTTTTGTAATATTTTAAAAAATTTTTTATAAACATATAATGGAAGGTAAAAAAATGATAAAAAAAAATAAAAAAGAAAGTTTCATGAAGGGAATTGTAGTTTTAATAGTTGCACAAGTATTGATAAAAGTAATAGGTTTCGCATATAAAATATACATAACAAATAGGGAAGGTTTCGGAGACAAGGGCAATGCAATATACAATGCAGGATTCTCCATATATGCGTTATTATTAACAATATCGTCTGTTGGTGTTCCAAATGCAGTTGCAAAATTAGTATCAGAAAAATTATCAAGAGGAGAATATGAACAAGTAGACAGGATATTTAAAGTAGCGCTTGTAACATTTGCTGTGATAGGATGTATTGGAAGCATGATACTATTTTTTGGAGCAGAATACATTGCAAATATATGGCTTAAAATTCCAGAAGCTGAATTGACATTAGTTGCATTATCTCCATCGATTTTTTTTGTTTCAATAATTTGTGTAATAAGGGGATATTTTAATGGAATGCAACAACTTACACCTACTGCAAATTCGCAGATAATTGAACAATTATTTAAAACAGTTTTAACAATAATATTTGTAGAATTTGTAGCAATAATTAGTGGCGTTAATACAGAAGTAATGGCGGCAGGGGCAAATCTAGCAACAACTTTTGCAACAATTGTAGGACTTATATATTTATTAAATTACTATAAAAAAAATAAGAATTATTACAGCGTAATGAGAATTGAAAGAAAATTACAAAAGAAAAGTGTGTGGGCAATTATAAAGGAAATTTTATTTGTATCAATACCAATATCACTTAGTTCTGTATTATCTTCTATAAATGGTAATATCGATGCCATAACAGTCAAAAGAAATTTAATGAAATTTTTAACAGAAGAGGTTGCACAAAAGCAATATGGAATATTGAGTGGAAAAGTTACAACATTAATAACGTTACCGTTATCTTTTAATATTGCATTTGCAACAGCTTTGGTCCCTGCAATATCAGCCGCAAAGGCGGGGGGGCAGATCGATCTAATAAAAAAGAGAGTATCTTTTTCAATTCTTGCAAGTATAATAATAGGGCTTCCATGCGTAGTAGGAATGATTAGTTATGGAGATTCTATTTTGAAATTATTATTTCCAAACCAGTCGCAAGGGGCAATGATTCTGCAAATTAGTTCAATTGGAATAATTTTTATGGTATTAGAACAGACTATAAACGGCGTTTTACAAGGTTTAGGAAAATTATTTATTCCAGCTATTGCATTAGGAACGGGTGTTATTGTAAAGTTAATTTTAAACTTAATATTGATACCAATAGAAGAAATTGGAATATTAGGGGCGTCAATAGGAACTGTGGGGTGTCATTTTATTTCATTTTTAATAGGTTTTAATTCCCTGAAAAAAAATATAGAGATAAATTTTAAATTTTCAAAGTTTATCTTAAAACCAGTGATTGCGACAGCCGTAATGTTAATATTGTCAAATCTATTATATATTTATTTACAATGTATAATAAATCCAAAAATGTCGATAATATTAGTATTAATATTTGCTATAATGGTATATATTATCACTTTATTTATACTTAAAACATTTTCAAAAGAAGAAATATTTATGTTGCCATATGGATGTAAAATATATCATAAGGTAAAAAGGGGCTAAAAAGTTTAAATAATAGTAAAAAAATAATTTTTTAGAAGGATTTTATATAAATTTGGCGAATATTGATAATAGTAGATTGGGATTAACCATGGAAATCTACATATATCAAACAATTTAGGAGGTAATGAAAATGAACAAATCAGAATTAATAGCAGCTATGGCAGCTAAAACAGGAGAAACAAAAAAAGGTGCTGAAGTAACAGTTGGAGCATTTGTAGATGTTATAACAGAAGCTTTAGTAAAAGGAGAAAAAGTTCAATTAGTAGGATTTGGTTCTTTCGAAGTAAGAAAAAGAGCAGCTAGAAAAGGAAGAAATCCACAAACTAAAGAAGAAATTAAAATACCAGCATCAAAAGCTCCAGTATTCAAAG
>JAUNSP010000001.1 GCA_030539155.1 Clostridia bacterium | reverse complement strand
AAAAATAATAATAACAATAATAATAAAGAAAAAGAAGAAAAAGTCTCTTATGCAGAAAAAGTGTATATGAAAAAATCTGAATATAATGAGATGATATCAAAATATTCTAGCACAAAAGTTGATGCAATGATACAAGAGTTAAACTTGTACAAAAAATCGACAGGAAAGGAATATGAAGATGATTATGCTACTATTTTAAGGTGGCTAAAAAGAGAAAATGATAAAAATAAAAGTAAAATGAATTATGAGCAGAGAGATTATTCAAATATGCCAGATGAGTGGTGGAATCAGCTTTATGCTAATAATCAATGGTGCAAATAATAACCATATCTTTAATTAGGTATGGATTTTTTTATGGGAGGATTTAAAATTATGAAAATTATGCAAAAAAAATTTATAGATGAAGTTTTTGGGGAGGAAATAGAATACACAATTATCAAAGAACACGGTTATTATATTATAGTGTATTTAGTTGATAACAAGATAAATATAAAACAATTTTATAATATTGAAAAATTAGTAGAAGAACTAATTACAACAAGAGAAGAAAAGGAGTTCCTAAATACTCTAATAGAATCACAAGAATTAGAAATTGATGATTTAAAAAATGTGATTGAGCAGGAGGGAATGAGAGATGTTAGATGAACAAATAATAAGGAATGTTGAAAGTCATTTAAAAATGTATTATTTTTATGATGATGAAATTGCAGAATTAGAGAGAAGTCTTACAATGCAAGTAGATAATGCACAAGATGTTAATTCATACATACAAAGTAAAAATAAAATAAGTCAAAAAGTAGCAAATAAGGCAATAAATAATATCATTATAAAAGATAAAATCGAGTTTTACAAAAAGTGGAAAGAAATAATAAAAGTAGTACTAGAAGAATACAAGGAAACAGATAAATTAAAACACGATTATATGATATATAAATTTTTTAGACAGTATCAAATTCCAAAAATAGAAATGTTACTATATATAAAAAGCACAATGCAGAATACATTAAGGCATACAATTATTTATAGAGTAGCATTATTAGCAGTTCAAGAAAAGTTGATTAAACTATAAGCGTAAAATGTTTGCGTAAATAAAATGCGTAAATTTATTGAAAAAAAGGTAGTATAATCAAGATAATGAAAAACTTTAAGAAATGGGTTAGACTTTTATATAAGTAGCATTGTATAATATATATACAAAGCAAACATATATAAGTCTTTTTTCATTGAAAAGGAGGCAAAATGGGTACAAGAGAAAGTATAAATGAGGCAAAGGCTATATATGACATTGAATTATCAGCACTTGTAAATGATAAAGACAGATGGCAAAAGTTTTTAGATTTTTCTTCTGAATTTTACAAATATTCATTTATGGAAAACTTGCTAATGTTTGCTCAAAGACCAGATGTTACAATGTGTGCTACATTAGAGCAATGGAATAGTGTAGGTAGATGGGTTAATAGAGGAACAAAAGCATTAAAGATTATAAATAATGAAAAGGACGAAATTAGCTTGAAGTATGTGTTTGATATAAAAGACACACACGGTAACGCAAAAGTTCTAGCAAGAAGATGGAAAAGTTCTGAAGAAAATATATTGAGCATTATAAATGAATATTATGATTATCAATACAAAGATTTAAGAACTATTTGTTTATCTTATGTTTCTAATCAAATTGATAATGAAAATTTATTGGGAAACTTAACAGATGAAGAAATTGAAAACATATTAACAACTGAATTTTTAGAAACATTAGTAAATAGTGTTACATATCAAGTCGCAAAAAGAGCTGATATAGAACTAGAAGATACAGACAAGATGTTTGAAAATTATGAAAAATTAAATAATGTTGAAGCTATTATGGCTTTAGGGTTTTGTTCTAATAAATGTTCAAATGAATTGTTAAGAGTCATTGAATATAAAATTAGACAGAACAGAATGGAGGAAAATAATGAACAAATTAGGAATGTATGGAATGAAGGTAAAAGAGAATATGGAAACTATGTATCCGTTGAGATTTCAAGCGTTAGTAATGGAAGGGACAATAATGAACAAACTATTAGACAGGGAGCAAGAAATTTACAAACAAGCAGAGATAATAGAGAAACAACTAAAAGAGAAGAATCCAATGCCAAAGACACAGGAGTTCACAGTAGCAGCACGATACAATCAAATGATAGAGGAAATGAAGAACGAGTTGTTAAGACCGATAATTCAAGAGAAAATCTAAAAGAGGTAGAAACCAATTCTACTTCTTTTTTTAATGAAAAAAATAGAGAAAACTTTATAACTAAAACATTAGAAAACGGCAGTATTAAAGAAAATTGGAAAAGCAGAGTTACAGAGATACTATCTGACAATGGGCTAACAGAAAAGGAAAAAGCAAATGCAATAAAAAACGAATACGGACTATGTGGTGGATCTGTTGGTACAGATGGAGCATTTTTTAGTTCATCAGCAAAAGGAATAGAAATATCAAATAGCAAAACAGATGAAAAGATTATGCTTTCTTGGATAGAAGTTTCAAAAAGACTAAAAAAGACACTAAATATTGAAGATAATCAGTTAGATTTATTTAATATGGAGTTAACAAATAATATTCAAGATAATCAAGAAGAAATATTTGCAAAAGATGAGATAGTTGTTGATAATAAAGATGAAATAAGAAGATTTGTAGCAGATTTACTAGGCAAAAATGTATATATTGAAGATAAAGAATACAAAGTTACAGCTACAAAATTTATGAATGATGAAATTGAATTATTTGATGTAGAAATGAAAAATATTTATCCACTAACAAGAGTAATGGGAATTGAGGAATTTTATAGATTATATAATTCTAATAGTAGAAATTTTGAAATAGCTGAAGAAAATATTGAAAATGAAATTGAAACAACAGAAAAAGTAAATTACCATATTCAAGACAATACTGAAAAATCCTCTAATCTAAAAGAAAAATATAAAGAGAACATTGAGGCAATAAAAGTATTAAAAAAAATAGAACAAGAGAATAGAATGGCAACTCCAAAAGAACAAGAAATATTATCAAGATATAATGGTTGGGGAGGATTATCAAAATGTTTCAGTTCAAAAGAAGAAGAATGGAAAGAAGAATATAAGGAATTAAAAGAAATTCTTACTACAGATGAATATGCAAGTGCAAATAAAACAGTCCTAGATGCCTTTTATACTGACTATTTTATAATAGACAACATATATAAGGGAATAGAGAGATTAGGCTTTAAAAATGGAAATATATTAGAGCCATCAGCAGGAATTGGTAACTTTTTAGGAAGAAAACCAGAAAGTATGAAAGACAGTAAATTCACAGGAATTGAAATTGATACAATTAGTGGAAATATTTTAAAACAATTATATCAGAAAGAAAACATACAAGTTACAGGGTATGAAAATGCAAATGTTCCAAATAATTTTTATGATGTAGCAATTAGCAATGTTCCTTTTGGAAGTACTACTGTATTTGATAAAGAATATCTAAAACAAAACTTTAAAATACACGATTATTTTTTCGCAAAGACATTAGATAAAGTAAAAGCAGGAGGATTGATAGCTTTTATAACAAGCAGACAAACAATGGATAAAATAACACCAGAAGTTAGAGAATATATTGCAGAACGAGCAGATTTAGTGGGAGCAATTAGATTACCTGTAACAGCTTTTAGAAAGTTTGCTAATACAGATGTTATTTCAGATATTATATTTTTACAAAAAAGAGAAGAACTAAATTTAGAAATGCCAGAATGGGTAAAATCAAAACAATATTTTGAAAATGTATATATGAATAATTACTTTATAGAAAATCCAAATATGATATTGGGAACTGCTTATGAGGGAACTAATTATTTTGGAGCAGATTTAAAAGTAAAAATTCGAGATGGAGAAAGTTTAAAAGATAAATTAGAAAGAGCGATTACATATCTTCCAAAAAATATCTATAAACAAACAGAGGTAAAAATAGAACAAGAAGAAAATCAAGATGTAGTTCCTGCCGAATATGATGTAAAAAATAATAGTTTTACAATATATAATGATAAAGTCTATTATAGAAATGACTCTATAATGTCGTTAGTAGATAAAAATAAAACTACACTAGATAGAATTAGAGGAATGATAGAAATAAGGGACTGTTTAGATACTGTTATACAATTACAATGCGAAGATATTAAAGATGAAATAATAGAGCCAGACAGAAAAAAACTAAATGAATTATATGATAAATTTTATAAAAAGTTTGGGAGCATTAGTAGTTCTACAAATAAGTCAGCATTTTATGATGACAGTGAATATTCACTTATTGCTTCACTAGAAGATATAAACGAAGAAACAAAAGAGGTAACAAAAAGAGATATATTCTATAAAAGAACAATACAACCAATAAAGGAAATAGAAAGTGTTGATACATCTGAGGAGGCACTAATAGTTTCACTTACTCAAAGAGCAAAAGTAGATTTAGATTATATGAGTAAAATTAGTAATAAAGATTTACAAACACTAACTATGGAATTACAAGGTAAAATATATAGAAATCCTATTATAGCCCAAGATTTAGGTGCAGAAAATTATGCAAATGGTTGGGAAACAGCAGAAGAATATCTTTCTGGGTATGTTGTAGATAAATTAGCTATTGCAGAAAGTTTTGCAGAAAATGATAAAATGTATATGAACAATGTAATGGCATTGAAACAAATACAACCTGTAAAATTAGAGGCAGAAGATATTGAAGTTAGAATTGGTGCAACTTGGATACCAAATGAATATATAACTCAATTTGCAAAAGAAAAATTCAAGGTAAATGAATATAGTTATTCAAGTCGCAGAATGGAAATAAAATATAATTCAAACTTATCAAAATGGCTAATAGAAAACAAACCATATATGAACAATATTGAATCCAACGAAATTTATGGAACATCACGAATAAAAGCACTTGAATTATTAGAAGAAACATTGAACTTGAAAAATGTTACGATATATGATCCAGACCCACAAGACCCAGAGGGTAAAAAAAGGATAATAAATAAAGTTGAAACTATAAAGGCAAGAGGAAAACAAGAGATAATAAAAGATGAATTTAAAAATTGGATATATGATGAAAAAGACAGGAGAGATAATCTTGTAGAAATATATAATAATCAATTTAATAGAATAAAATTAAGAGAGTATGATGGAAGTAATTTAATTTTTCCTAATATGAATGCTACTATAAATTTAAGAGAGCATCAAAAAAATGCAATAGCAAGAATACTATACAGTAAAGGAAATACACTTTTAGCACATTGTGTTGGTGCAGGAAAAACTTATGAAATGGTAGCAGGATGTATGGAACTTCGTAGATTAGGACTTGCTAAAAAACCACTAATAGTTGTTCCAAATCATCTAGTGGAAGATTGGGGAAAAGAATTTTATAAATTATATCCAAGTGCAAACATATTAGTAGCAAATAGAAAAGACTTTCAAAAAGATAAAAGAAAAAGGCTCATATCAAAAATTGCAACAGGAGATTATGATGCAATAATTATGGCTCATTCAAGTTTTGAAAAAATATCAGTAAGCAGAGAAACAGAGAAAAAGTTTATAAAAAATGAGGTAAAACAAATACAAGAGGCACTTGATAATGCTGAAAGTGAAGATAACAATAGCAGGACAGTTAAGCAGTTACAAACAGCACTCAAAAATGTAGAAATAAGACAAAAGAAACTATTAGAGTCAAAGGTAAAAGATGATGTTATAGACTTTGAAAATCTCGGAATAGACTATTTGTTTGTTGATGAGGCAGATTTATACAAGAACTTATATGTGTATTCAAAAATGAATAATGTTGCAGGAGTACAACAAAGCCGTTCACAAAAAGCTAGTGATATGTTTATGAAAATACAATATTTACTAGAAAAAAACAATGGAAAAGGAGTCTGTTTTGCAACAGGAACACCTGTATCAAATTCAATGGCAGAACTTTATACAATGCAAAGATATTTACAACCACAGACATTAGTTGATATGGGATTAAGCAATTTTGATGATTGGGCATCTACTTTTGGAGAGGTAGTTAGTAACTTCGAAATTGCTCCAGATGGTAGTGGTTATAGAGTAAAACAAAGATTTAGTAAGTTCTATAATATTCCAGAGCTAATGAATATGTTTCGTGAAGTGGCAGATATTCAAACACCAGAAATGCTTAAATTGCCAATACCAAACCTATATAGTGGAAAACCAGAGATTATAGCATTAGAGCCAAGTCAAGAGTTGAAATCGTTTGTTTCAGAGTTAGCAGAAAGGTCAAGAACAATAAAAGAAATTGGTGGAGTTGATCCACGAGTAGATAATATGTTGAAGATTACATCTGAAGGTAAAAAAGCAGCACTTGATATGAGGTTAATTGATGAAGCCTGTGATGATGTTGTAAATTCGAAAGTAAATAGTCTTATAGATAATGTTTATAAAATATGGAATGATACAAAAGAAAATAAAAGCACACAAATTATATTTTGTGATATGTCTACACCAACTAATATTTCTGGCAAATATGATGTATATAATGATATAAGAAATAAATTACTAGAAAAAGGAGTTCCACAGTCAGAAATAGATTTTATACATAATGCAGATACTGATACTAAAAAAGCAACATTATTTAAAAATTGCAGAATTGGGAATGTTAGAATATTACTAGGTAGCACAGCAAAACTAGGAGCAGGAACTAATATACAAAATAAATTGTTTGCAGAGCATCATTTAGATGTTCCGTGGCGACCAAGAGATGTTGAGCAAAGGGAAGGAAGAATTTTAAGACAAGGTAACGAAAATGATATGGTTCATATTTTTAGATATGTTACTAAAGAAAGTTTTGATGCGTATTCTTGGCAATTGATAGAAACAAAACAAAAATTTATATCACAAATATATAGAGGAGATACAAGTGTAAGAACAATGGACGATATGAATGATAATGTTTTGAATTATGCACAAATAAAGGCTATTGCAAGTGGAAATCCATTGGTATTAGATAAATTTAAAATTGATTCAGAGGTTAGTCAATTACAAGATAAAGAAAGAAACTATAGAGCAACTAAATATAGAATTGAGGATAATTTAAAAACAACAATACCTGCTCAAATGGAATACAATAAAAAAATTATAGAAGATTTAGAATATGATAAATTACAAATAAAATCAATAGAAGATAGTGAAAATTGCACTATCAATTTTTTTGACCATTATTATAATAACTATAAAGATGCAGGACAAGCAATTATTGATTTTACAAAGAAATATATGGAATTAAATAAAGAGTACAATATAGGAAATTATAGAGGTTTTGATATTTCAATGGTAAATAAAGGTATTACTAATTTATTTGATAATGGTGGAGAAGCAAGAAAAATTATAAAAATAAAAGGAAAGTATGAATTTGAATTTGACGTTTCTAAAATTGGAGCAGTAAATATCAAGAAATTAGATGAAAAAATAGATAGTATTGAAGAATTAAATAAAAGCTATAAAGAAAGATTAAAAGATTTAGAAAGACAACTTGAAGAATGCAAAGTACAAATAGATAAACCTTTTGAATATGCAGATAAGCTAAAAGCATTACTGGGAAAACAAGCAGAAATAAACAAAGAACTGCATTTAGATGAGAAAGACAAAGAGTTGTCTTTGATAGAAGATGATGAAGAAACTGAAAATAATAGTGAAGAAAATGAGGAAGAATATCAAGAAAATAGTGAAGAAATGGAGGATTATTGGTAATGAATAAAAATAATATGTGTTTTGAAATACACTCACTAGGTAAATTGAAAATATTAGCAAACATTGGAAGTTTTGCATTGATAGAAAAAATGTATGATACACCAGAGAAATATATAGTTGCTACTAATTTTGATATAGAAAAAGAAAATTGGGATTATGGAGCATACTTTTCAAAGTTTTCTGATGCATTAAACAGATTTAATGAAAGGGTTTATGCAAGTCATTATATAACCTCGCCAAAGGAACTCGCAGAGGCAAGACTTTGTAATGCACTAGAAGTAATAGAGGGTAGGTTTGAACCAGATGATTATGAAACTAATTTTTATGATTTATTAAAGAAAACTTTACAACTTAATAATGAACAAATTGAAATTTATAAAGATTATAAACAAAGGTCAGATCCATTTTACGATATAGAAATGGAATAGGAGGTTGTTATGAAATTAAAAACATTGATACTATTAAGTAGAATAAAAAGCAACTCTTTTTTTAGAGATTTAAAGGAGTACCTAATTGAAAGAGTAAATGAAAATAAATTAACAGATAAAAATATAGATTATATTTATAATAACTTATATAAGGGAAAATCCGACTTTATTCGACAAAATATATACCCCGTTGGAGAATTTTTAGCACAAGGACATTCAGCTGAAGAAACAGAAAAGTTAGCTAGTTTATTAACTGATGCTTATGGAAAAACAATATTTAGTTACGACAAAGAGGAAAAAGGAGATAAATTTAATAAATTGTTTGGAGATTTAAGATATATATTTGTAAATTATGATAATTTGTTAAAATTCAATGACTCAAAAGAAGATGTTTTTAGTCAATGTAAAGAATTGATGGAAACAACAAATTCTTCACAGAGAGTAGTTGAAGTATTAATGTATGATGGGAGAGTAAGAGATAGTAAAGAATTGCAAGAATACTATAAAGAGAATGAAGAAGAAATGAATAAATTAAGGACAGAATTTAATTCATCTTTTCCAGAAAATCAAAGAGATAAAAAAGAAACAAGAATAATGGTAGCAGGAACAATACTTGCAGGGATTGCATTAAGAAATTTACAAAGAGAAAATAATAATTTAGATGGAGGAATAGAAAAAAGTCCATATACACTAGAGCAGGAAAAAATGATTGATAAATATACAAGTTTAGAAGAAACACAAAATAAAATAAATACTTATGTAGAACGAAACCTTGAGATAGAAGAAACAGAGGAAGAAATTGATTTTTGCAATTAGTGTATAAAAATATATTTTACGTTTGTCAATTTATATGACCACTTATACTTAAAACATTGAAAATATATAAAAAACAAACTATAATTAATATATGGAGAATAATATGAAGATAAATATAGAAAAAGAGAAGAACAATGAATTAGAAAAAAACGAATTTAATATAAAAATTTTGTTTTCTGGAGAGATAGAAAATGTTGATAAGTTTGCTTCATATATTTCAAAATACGAAAATTATGAAGACAAAATAATGGTAAGCGATAATAATAATTTAGTTAGCATTTACTATAAAGATATAATATGTTTTTTTAGTGATAAAAAATATAATTATTGTAGAACAAAAGACAAGAAGTATAGAATAAAGTCAAAATTATATGAAATAGAAAGAGCAAATAGTGATTTTATTAGAATTTCTAAAAGTTGTATTATAAATATTGACAAAGTAAAATCATTTAACATTGGGCAAACAGGAAAGGTAGTTGTAAGATTTATAGATGATACAGAAGAAATAGTTGCAAGAAGAAAAATAAAAGATTTAATGGTATATTTGGACGAAAGGAGAGTTTAAAGTATGAAGAAAGTAATATCCTTTTTTAAATATTTTATAGGTTTTATTATAGGAAACTGTGTATTTAATTTTATATATGCCATTACACAAACAATAATATTAGAAATTTTAGGTGGAAATGCAAATTTATTAGAGCTATTTATGGAAAGCTTTGCTGAAAATATGTACATATATATTTTATTATATTTGGTAATAGTTAGTATTACGCTAATTCACAATATATATATTGCAAAAAAATTAAATGAAAAATTGCAAAAGATGAAAGAAAGGAGGAAATAGTTATGAAGAATAAAAAAGTAGCAATAATTGTTATAATAGCAATAATTGTTGTAGCAGTTATAGTAGGAATAATAAAAATTTATAGTTCATATCTATTTAATGAAGATGGCACAATATCAAATGCTCATACAGAGGTAATAGAACACTTGAAAAGCATAAATGATGTAGAAGAAAGACAAAAACAGATTGAACATGCTGTAAGTAGCAATATAATTACAACCGAAGAAGCAAATGAATTATATTAAAAAAAGAAAATTGAACTATAAGTTCAATTTTTTTAGTTCAAAATATAAAATTTTAACCGTTTATCTAAAAATAAGACCTCTTGTTTGTGTCATTTTTTAAAGGAGGTGGTAAAAATGGGAATAATAAAATAAAAATAAATCACAAAAGGTGGTGCAAAATGAAAAATTTAAGATTGATAATAACACAAAAAGGATATGACATATTGAAAGCATTTGCAGATGATAATTACTTGTATAGTTATGTAGTAAATAATTCTTCTGAACTTTGGCAAAGAAATATATTAAATAGACCAGATAATATAAAAGACTTTGGAGAATATATATTTGTTGTAAAAGATAGAATGAATCAAGATGACGAAAGAATAATTATTGAAAGTATGGATGAAATTAAAAGAAAAAATATTTCATATTATGCAGTAATATTAGATACAGAAACAAGAGAAATACAAATATATAATAATTTATCTGGAAAAGTTAATCTTCCAATATTGAATATGCCTGTCAAATTTGATGACTTTGAAATAGTAAAAAGACTAGAAAGTTTTAATCAAGAAATACAACAAGAGGAGGATATGGAATTTGGATAAAAAAATAAAAGTGCAATTTATTAGTGAAATACCAAAAGAACGAATTGAAGGACTATATTATTATGATATACGAAATGCAGATATGGGAGATGGATATACCATTGAAAAGCTTGCAAAAGTAAATAATATAGGTAGTTTAGTAAGTGATACAGACTTGCTAAAAGAGAATGACATTTTAACAGATGAAGAATTTTCAAAATTAAATGTTGATGCAGTTACTGATTTGTTAGTAAGAAGTAATGAAATAGAGTCAAATATGGAATTAGAGTAAACAACTTAAAAATTAAGTTGTTTTTTTGTTGGGAGGAAAATTTATGGAAATAAATCAAAATGATTTTTTTAATAGTGGAAATAATGAGGAAAGCAAAGTTAAAGAAAATTTGATGAATACAAATGAAATTATAAATATAGAACTTGATAAATTAGTTGATTATAGGAGAGGACAACCTTTTTCAGAATATACCGATGAAAAAAAGGAAGAAATGAAAAAGAGCATTCAAAAAAGAGGAATATTACAACCTATCATAATTAGAAAAATAGATGATGACAAATACGAAATTATTGCAGGACACAATAGAGCAAGATGTTGCAGAGAATTAGAAATGAAAACAATACCTGCTCATATTGTAGAATGTGATGATGAAAATGCAACTTTAATAATGCTAGAAACTAACTTATGTGCAAGAGAAAATATACCTATTATGGAAAAAAGTAATGCCTATAAGTTACAACTAGAAACTATAACAAAATTAAAAGAAAAACAAAAAGAGGAAAATATGGATTTCCCAGTGGGAAATACTTGGGATAATGTAGTTGGAGAAAGTGAAGATAGCCAAACACAAATTCACAGATACATTAGACTAACATATTTAATTAAAGAATTGCAGGAAGAAATAGACAAAGGCAATTTATCTATTAGAGCAGGAGTAGAATTATCTTATATAGAAAGTGAAGAACAAGAAATAATCTATTCTGTTATAAAAGATGAAAATATAAAAGTAACACTAGCACAAGCAGAAAAATTAAGAGCAATAAATGGAGAAATATCATATCAAGTTGTATTAGATATTTTAAAAGGAAACAAAGTAAAAGTGGAAAAATTTACAGGAAAAATAGAAAAAAGAGCATTTAACATTTACAAAGATAAATTCAGTAATGATACAGAATTTACAGACCTAATACTAGAACTATTGGAGCAACATTTTAAAGAGGGCGATTATATAACTGAATGATAAGCAAGATTCCCCTTTGTATATACAAAGAGCCTTGCAATTTTATCTGATGGGAGTAACTCCCAAACCCTTTAATGAGAGGAGAAAGCATTGAATAAAAATGCAGTAATATATTTAAGAATAAAAAAAACAGACAAAGACACGATAAAATTAAAAGCTCAAAAAGCTAAAATGAATATGTCGGAATATATGATAAATAGTTCTCTAAACACTACTATAATAGTTCCAAAAGATAATTCTGAATATATTACAGAATTAAGAAGAATAGGCAATAATATAAATCAAATTGCAAAAAAGGTAAATCAAGGGATAGTAAAAGAAATTGATTTTAGAAATGTAAATGCAGAATTGAGGAAAATATGGCAATTATTAAGTTCATAAACAACAATGTAAGTTTGAAAAAGACACTTGATTATATTATGCAAAAAGAAAAGACTAATAATAAGCTAATAAGTGGAAAAGACTGTATTGCAGAGAATAGTTATGATGAAATGATGGCAGTAAAAATGCAGTATAACAAATTGAAAGGTAGAGATAAAATACATTTCATTCAATCCTTTTCTCCAGATGATGAACTAACTTATGAAATGGCACACGAGATAGGAATGAAAATGGCAGAGCATTTTAAAGGCTTTCAAGTTGTTGTTGCTACACATCAAGACAGAAAACACATACATAATCATATTGTTATAAATACTGTCAATTTTGAAAACGGAATAAAGTTTCATCAAAGTAAACAGGAATTACAACAAATAAAGGAATTGTCTAATAAGTTATGTTTAGAGTATGGACTAACTATTACAGATGAAAAATCAAAAGTTGATGATATAAAAATAAATGAATATCAAGCAATGTTGAAAAATGAAAGTTGGAAAATTGACTTAATAAAAGCTATTGATAAATGTATGGAAAATTCAAATTCAAAAATAGAATTTTTTAATAAAATGAGCAAACTAGGGTATAAAGTAACTTGGACAAAAGAAAGACAAAATATTACTTTTACAACACCAGATGGTAAAAAATGCAGAGATAGGAAATTGCATAGTGAAAAATATATGAAAGACAATATGGAAAAATATTTTAGAACTAAATATATTTTGAACAAAGCAAAGGTTAATACAAAAATAAAATCAAAGACATACAAGCTAAAAAGCAGTATGTCTTTTAATTTTGCTCAACTTATAAAAGCTAATAAATCATATCATCAAGAAAGTTACAAAACTTATTCTGACTTTGGAACAAATGCTCAAAAAGAGTATTTAAGAAAACAACATTATAGTAGCGAAGAAATAGAAATGTAGGTGGTGGTTATAGAAAGATTAAGAATAAATGTATTGGTAGTAAACGAAAATAAAGAACCGTGTGTAAATAGAATATGGAACAATCTTGAAGAATTAAGAAATTTAGTAGGAGTTCAAAATATAGATGTTATTGAATACGAAAAAGCATTACTTGTTTATGATGAAGATGCTTTAAAAAAGTTATTGCCAATAAATAGATATGTTGATGATAAAGCTATAAGAGGTACTTTTGTAATTACAGGAAATGATAAAAAGACAAAAGATTTTACAGATTTATCAAAACAACAGATACAAAAATACAAAGAACAATTTTCTTTACAAAGAGAGGAGGAAATTGAGTTTGAGTAAAAAGTGGATTCAATGTTTAATATTTACAATTATAAATATTCCATTGAGTATTTATATATCTGCAATAGTTCATTTAAAAATGACTAATCAAAGTTTAAATCTAAACATTGAAATAATAAGAACAATTATAAAAGATAATCAATATCAAAGACTCCTAATGCTTTGCCTATTATTAACAGAAGTTATAATAATTGTTTTACTATATTCTAATAGTAGAACTGCTTATAAAACAGACACAGTACGAATAACTAATAAAATTAAAACACCAATAATTGCAGGAGAAGGACAACACGGAACTAGCAGGTGGCTTACTAAAAAAGAATTTGCAAATGAATTTAAGTGTAATGTACTGGATAAGAAAAAAGATAACAAATGCAAAAGTGGTGGAATTGTAGTAGGTTTTGAAAAAAAAATAGGAAAGGAAAATGTTTATTATATAGATAATAATATTCATACCTTAACCGTTGGAGCAACTCGTAGTGGTAAAACTCGTAGTGTTGTTTTAGAATCTATTGGAAATTTAGGACTTGCAGGAGAAAGTATGATAATTTCAGATCCAAAAGCTGAACTTTGTCAATATACATCAAGGTACTTGGAAAGTCTAGGTTATAAAATAATTACAATAGATTTTAAAAATCCTACAAAATCTACAAGATATAATTTCCTACAACCTGTAATTGATGCAGTAAATAGGGAGGATTATAGAAAAGCAGAGGAGTATTCGTGGGATATTACAGAGAGTCTTGTTGGAGATGATAGTTCAAAAATGGAAAAAATATGGAGAGATGGAGAAATGGCAGTTATTGCAGGAGCAATAATGAGTGTAGTATTTGATAACAAAGAAAATCCAGAGTATCAAAATCTTACAAATGTATTCTTATTCATTAGTGAAATGTGCAGACCAATAGGAAATAATCAAATGCCAATAAATAAATATATTGAAGATTTACCACCAAGTCATCCTGCATCTATAATTTTCTCTATTGCACGAATTGCACCAGAGAAAACAAGGGGCAGTTTTTTTACAT
Organism: Clostridia bacterium; assembly: GCA_030539155.1. Lineage (GTDB taxonomy): Bacteria > Bacillota > Clostridia > TANB77 > CAG-508 > JAUNSP01. The sequence goes on along the minus strand of JAUNSP010000001.1, from coordinate 53,222 downwards.
CTGCATTAGCAACTTTAAAATTATTTACAAGCAAATCAATATATGGAATGTCTTGTGAAAGTGAGTTCAGATTGCAAGATGCAGGAAATGAAAAGATAGCAACTTATATTATTTTACCAGATGAAAAAACAACATATTATCCACTTGCAAGTTTATTTGTATATCAAAATTATACAGCATTAGTTGAGGAGGCAGACCAGCGAGGTGGAGAATTAAAAAATAGAGTTAATTATGTTTTAGATGAGTTTGGAAATTTTACAACAATACCTGCATTTTCAAATATGCTAACAGTTGCAGGTGGTAGAAAAATTAGATTTAATATATTCTTGCAATCATTTGCACAACTTGAAAATAAGTACGGTAGAGAAATTGCAGAGAATATAAGAGATAACTGTCAAATATGGTTATATCTTAAAACTGCTAGTTTTGAAACTGCAAGTGTAATTTCAAAAAAGTTAGGACAATATACAACAACAAGTTATAGTAAAAGCAATAGTTATAGCAAATATAGTAATAGCAATAATTCAGAGTCTATGAATTTAATTGGTAGAGCATTACTTACAGAAGATGAAGTTATGAGAGTTGAAAGACCTTATATATTAGTAATTCCAACAGGAATGTATCCTATTATTACAAAACTACCAGACATTTCCCACTGGGAAATGAATAAAAAGTTTGGAATGGGAAATGAAAAACACAATGTTGAATTACGACAATTTAGAGAAAGAGCAAGAACATCAAGAGAAATTAAAGAAATGAAAATATGGGAAGTCTGGAAATATTACAGATAAAATCAATATGGGAGGAATTTATGTATGATAAAAAAGATAAGAAAAATGGGAATTATGATATTCGCAAGTATAATGCTATTTTCAAATTACTGTTTCGCAGCAGTAGGAGATACGGTAATAGTAACAGGAACAGTAAACCTACTAAACGATGTAAGTAATGTTTTGTTATATGTTGCACCAATAGTTACAGCAGTTCTAATAGGAATTTTCTGGTTAAGAAAATCTGCTGATGATGAAATGGATGCAAAAAGATGGAATACAAGAATTAAAACGGCAATTATATGTTGCATTGGAGTAATGGTAGCAAGTGGACTTATAACAACAATAACAGGATATTATAGGTAGGTGATGATAAGTGGAAAAACTACTAACCGATTTAATAACAAGTATAATTGGTGGAGTAGATTCTACAATAGATAGTGCATTTAATGGACTAATGGATCTTTGCTTTAATGCAGAGTATACATTAACCCATAATTTTGGGATACAAATGTTAAACTTTGATAATCTAAAAACAGTAATTTTTTCAATGGCATTATCATTGATAATACTGAAATTCTTGAAAAAAGGATTTGACATTTATATTTTATGGACAGAGGGAGAATCAGATACTCCACCACTTACATTCGTAACATATTTTATTAGAGCAATTGTAACATTAGTTTGTTTTACAACATTGTATGATTGGCTAATTGAAATAGCAAAAGACTTTGGAAATAATATGCTGACAGCAATGAACTTAACGAATCAATTGCCAATAACACAAACAATAGCAAGTTTTGCAGGGTATGGAATATTTAGTGCATTACTTGCTATTATTGCACTTATTTTATTATTTGTATTATATGTGCAATTTATTATTAGAGGATTTGAAATGTTTATTTTAAAAATGGGATTTCCTCTTGCTTGTGTTGGACTAGTTGAAGCAAATGGAGGCGTTTTTAAATCTTATAGTGAAAAATTATTTAAAAGTGTATTAACTGTTTTAATTCAAATAGTTATTTGCAAAATTGCAATTGCTTTAGTATTAAGTGTTCAGTTTTTATATGCAATTGCTGCCATTATTATGGCAATAAAGACACCAAAGTTTCTACAAGAGTTTACTCTAGGAGGAGGCACAGGTGGAATAAGCAATGTAATAATTACTGCAAGTAAAACAATGGAATTATCAGGACAGTTAAAGAGAAAAATACAAGAATTTAAGAAAGCAGGGTAAGTTATGGACACATTAAATCAAATAATTTTAGCTTTGAAAGTTGCTGTAATTCCTGCAGGCGTTTTATTTAGAGTAGTATATTGCTTTATAAAAATGGTTTATGATGAGGAGGCTTCAGCATCTTACAAAAAGAAAATAAAAAACACGATAATTTTTGGAATAATGTCAGAACTATGTTTTGTCATTAAAGATTTAATAGTAAGTTACTATTAAGAATTGGAGGATATAACTTTGAATGATAAAGATAAAAGATTTAAGTTATACATTCCAAGCAATGTAAAAACAAGATTGGAATTTTTTAAGGGATATGGAATACACGAATTGATATTGACTATTATAACAGTAGTTGCTTTATTGCCGATTAGCATAATAGTCTATAACTTAAATGGTAATCAATTCCTTGTCCCTGTTTTAATTGAGTTTATTGGAGTTGCAGGAATGGTAATTGCAGTAACAAAAGATAAAAACAATCTTTGTATAATAAATCAATTAAAATATATGATTGAATTTGCAGGGACACAAAAAAAGTTTAAATATAAATATTATGATAAATGGAGGGAATAATGGGCATTCTATTAAATTTATTTAAAAAGAAAGAAGAAAAAAATTGTAATGACGAAATAAATATTTTAGATATTAGAAATAACTTTGTATATACAAGAGATAATTTAGTTATTGGAGTACTAAAAATAAATTCAATAAATATGCAACTTTTTTCAAATAGAGAATTAGAACAGAAAGTATTAGACTTAACAACAGAACTCTCTGGAATAGATAAAGAATTTAAGTTGTTTAGTATTTCAAGACCTGTTGATGTAACAGGATTAGTAGATGAATTACGAGATAAACTAAATAACGAAAATAATACAAAAATTAAAATACTTTTAAAAAGAAATATTGCAGAAACAATTAGATTAACACTTACAGGAGAAATAGTAGAAAGACAAAATTTTATGATAGTGTTTGAAGAATATTCAGATAATGCAGAAAAAGACTTACAAAAAAGAATGATGGACTTATCTACAAAATTTGATAATTGTGATGTTAAAACAGAAATATTAGATGAAGCAAACCTTATACAACTATGTAATAGTTTTTTGAATATAAATTTTGCATTTAAGGAAGATACTGACTACGAAGAAAAAATACCATATATAATGAAAGGAGCATAGATTATGAAAAAAATTGAAATGCGAAGAATAGAAGAAAATAAAAGTTTATTAAATATTCTTACTCCTATTGGTGGTATTGAATATAAAGTAAACAGAGTAAGAATTGGAGATTATTTTGCTAAAATTTATACAGCCATTCAATATCCTAATAAAGTTGATATTGGGTGGCTTTCTAAAATAACAAATATACCAAATACAATATGTTCATTAAATTTTGAGCCAACAGATAATGGAATTTTAATTCAAAACATTAGTAAAGGAATAAGTCAAAATGAGAAAGAAATGGACTCCATTAGAGATGAAATATTAAGGCAAAGAACTGAAAGAGAATTAGAAGATGCAAGAGAGCTAATTACAAGAATAGACCAAAACGGCGAAGTTGTAGGATATATGACAGTTATTGTAATGGTAATATCAGAAGATGAGGAAGATTTACTTAAAAGGTGTAAAAGAGTTGAAAGCAAACTAATGGGAATGCAAATGAAAATTAGAAGTTTAGCAAACCTAGTAAAAAATGCTTTTAAATCAATAGCACCTTTTTTTAGGGTAGATAAAGACATTAAAAAAATAGCAAATAGAAATGCACCATTTTCAAGTTTTATTGGAGGATTACCTTTTGCAAGTAGTGGCTTTAATGACCAAAAAGGCTATTACTTTGCAAAAGACACAGATGGTGGAATTGTAGTTTTAGATACTTGGAAAAGAGGAGGAGATAGAACAAATAGCAATTTTGTAATAATGGGAACAGCAGGAGTTGGAAAAAGTACAGTAGCAAAACATTTGATATTAAATGAATATATGACAGGAACAAGAGTTATATGTATAGATCCAGAGGGAGAGTACAAGGAAATAACAGAAAATCTTGATGGAGATTGGCTAAATGTTGGAAATGGTCAAGGTGGAATAATAAATCCTTTACAAATAAAAGATGTTCCACTTGATGATGATGACGAAGATATAAAATGTTATAAAGATGAGGGTAAAGGTTTAGGAGCAATGGCTTTACATTTTCAAACATTAAGAACATTTTTTAAATTATTATTTCCAGAATTAACAAGTGTTCAAACTGCTATTTTAGAAGAAACGCTTGAAGAATTATATAATAACTTTGGAATATATTGGAACACAAATATTAAAGATAAGAAAAATACAGACTTTCCAATAATGTCAGATTTATATAGCCTAATTGAAAAAAAGATAAAAATTGAAAAAGATACAGAAAAAACAAAAGAATATGAAATACTAAAATCGCTAATTAGAACAGTAGCAATAGGAGCAGACTCTGGATTATTTAATGGTCATACATCAATAAAAACAAAAAGTAAAATGGTATGTTTAGATACACATAACTTACAAAATGCTAGTGATAAAGTAAAAAAAGCACAGTATTTTAACATTCTTACATATTGTTGGGAACTAATGAGCAAGGACAAAACAGAGAAAACAATGTTAGTCTGTGATGAGGCATATTTGCTTATAGATACTGAAGTTCCACAAAGTTTAATTTTTTTAAGAAATGTTGCCAAAAGATGCAGAAAATATGAGGGAAGTTTAGTTATTATATCTCACTCAATTGTAGATTTTTTAGACCCAAGTGTAAAAATGTATGGACAAGCTATACTTGATATGGCTACATATAAAATACTAATGGGAACAGATGGAAAGAATTTAGAAGAATCCACAGAACTTTTTAAATTAAGTGAAAGTCAATATGAGTTTTTATATAAAAAGAAAAGGGCATTTGCAATTTTGATTATAGGAGCATATAGAATACTTGTAAAATTCGACATTTTTCAACACGAATTTGAGTTCTTTGGCAAAGGTGGTGGTAGATAATATGGCAATAGACCCAGCAACAGCCAAAGCTATTGCAAAAGTTGTAATATCTCAAATAACAGATGAAGAAAAAAGACAAAGACTAATTATAGCAGTTATTATTTTTATAGTGGTTACATTACTTATTATAATGTTACCACTATTTTTACTTACATCAACAATAGATAATATAAAATCTGCATTGGGATTTAAAGATGAAACTGATAAAAATTATGGAACAATATTGGAAATAAGAACAGAGTATAACAAAGACTTAACAAGTAATGAATTAGTATTTAATGGAACATTGCCAATGCCTGTTAATGGAGCAACAGTTACAAGTGAGTTTGGAAGTAGAATACATCCCGTTACAGGAAAAAAATCATTTCACACAGGAATTGACTTAGCAGGAGTTTGGCATAGCGATATAATGGCAGTTTTAGATGGTACAGTTGTATTTGCAGGAGTTCAGAGTGGTTATGGAAATTGCATAGAAATTGAACACAATAAAGATGGAGAAATATTCTATACTCTTTATGGTCATTTAGCAAGAATAGATGTATCAAAAGGTCAAGAGATAAAACAAGGAAATGTAATTGCCATACAAGGTGGCGACCCAAAGAGAGATCCAAATCCACGGATATTCAACAGGAACACATTTACATTTTGAAGTAAGAAAGAGTATGAATGGAGATTATCAAAATCCAAGACAATATTTATTTGAAGGAAAAGAGGGATAGGAATGGAAAAGTATTTTAAATCAAGACAAGAAATACAAAATATTGAAGATATAGTTAATGACTATTTTGAAGAATATGGTATTACTAATTTAGATGATTATGGCGAAGATAGAGATAGCTATAATATGCCGACTCTATCACAATTATATGAAGAAATACTAGATAAACTAGGAATAGATTATTACAATATTTCAACTGAAAGTGTTAGTGATGGCAAATATACAACAAATGTAGAGTTTGAAAATGGTAATAGTATAAATATTGATACCAATTCATCAAACACATCAAAGGAAATTACTGAAAATGTAAAGTCTATAAAACAATATGTTTGGGAACAAGAAAATGAAGAAACTGATGATATGGAAATGTGAAAGAAAGAGAGGTAAAGTAAAATGATTTTAGCATTGACAAAGGAAAATGAAAAACTAATTACTGAAATATGTAAAGATAGTGGGTATGATGAAATTCAAATGCTTACAGGAGTAAATAAATTGAAAGACTTTGCAGTAAGAGAATTAAAAAATCTAAACAATTTCAATTATATAATAATAGATATAAATTCAACAAAAGAGTCTGAAGATGAAATTATAAAAGCAGTTGTTGCAATTAAATCAATGTATAACATAAGAATAATAATTATGGCATTAGGATACAAAGAGGGAAACTCACTACTTGCAAAACTTTTTAATGAGGGTATATATAATTTTGTAGTAGGAAAAGACAATGAAACCCAAAAAGAAGAACTTATGAATTGTTTAGTTGGAGATGGTAATCAATATAAAGATGCAGTTAGGTTTAGAGCAGAAGTTATAAATACAAAAAGAAAAGATAGAGTAATTATAAAAAAAGAATATAAGAAAATTAAGCAATTTGAAACAATAGGAATTGTAGGAACAGAGAGTCATATTGGAACAACTACACAGGCACTTTTAATATGTTCATTTTTAAATAGTTTGAAATTAAATGCTTGTTATATAAATGCAAACCCTAATACAGATATAAGCTACTTTGAAGAACTTGGAGCAATAAAAAATAAAAATACTGATATGTTATCTTATAAAAATATTGATATGTGGCGAAAAGAGAATACAGTTGATGCAATGAATTTAGCTTATGACTTTTACATATATGATTATGGAGTATTTGATGAAAGCAAAATAGACAATTTTATTTCAAAAGGTGTAAAAATTGTAGTATCTGGAACAAAAATATGGGAGTTTGCAGGACTTAAAAATGTATTTTCTCATTTAGAGAAATTAAAGGACTTAAAGTTTTTATTTAATTTCACAGAACAAGAAAAACAAAAAGAATGGTTAAAAAATATGAGTAAGTTCTCAAAAGGAACATACTTTACTGAATATACACCTAATCCATTCGCAATAAATGTAAATGAACAGATATATCACAGAATATTCAAAGAGTATATAGCAGAAAAGTCTAGTAAAATTGAAATAGTAGATATGCCTAAAAATAGAATTTTCGGCTTATTTAAAAGGAGTTAAAATTGGAAAAAGAAATGTCATATAAAAAGTATTTAAAAGAAAAGAAAGTGTTAAGTAAATATAATTCAGAAAAGAATGAGATAGTAATTGAAAAGCAAAGTAACTTTATAAAATTACTATCTTTTTTATATGCAATAGTTTCAAAAATATTTAAAGTTTCAATATATATTGGATTAGTTGCTCTTTGTTCGCTTGGAGCAACTTATTTAATAAACAATATTCTAAAAATTAAAATTGGAGGGTAGAAAATGAAAATTTATAAGAAAATAATAATAGTATTAGCTTATTGTTCAATGCTAACTGTAACAAACTGCTTTGCTGCAACAATAGAAAGTCAAAAAGTAGAAAAAATAGATAATGAAAATTATATTTATCAAAAATATAGTATGTCAGAAGATGAAGAAATAGAGTTTTTAAGTAACATTGAAAATAGTATATTGCTAGATAACAATGAATATAACATTGTTTCAAAGTCGAGAGGTGGAGGCAATATCACAACAACAAAAGATATTACTACAACTAAAACAATAACATCAAAAACAAATAATGAATTATCAATTATAAATCAGTTGGGACAAACATTAGAATATAATGAAGATGGTTTTATAGGAACTTATGATTTGAATATAAATACATTAAAAATAAAGTCTAACTATAATGGCTATTATGAAAAGCTAATAGAAGAAACAAAAGAGTATAACAATTTATTAAGAAATGATTTGGATTTTATAAATAAAGAAATTCAAAAAGATGGAATTACACTTAATTTATTAAATACAACTTGGGAAACAGAAACAACTAAAAAAGTTGGAGATACTGAAATACCAGATACATATAAAGCAATTTGTTATTATGCAGGTAAAATAAAAGTAGATTATCCACTAACTTATACAGTTACAGGAGAATATTTTGGGAATGCAGAAAAAGTGGAGATAAACCCTGTTAGATATACTATTGTGTATAAAGAAAAACAAGCAGAGATACCACAAGAAAAAAACAACATAGTTCCAATAGTAGCAGGAGTAAGTGGTGGAACTACAATAATTGCATTAGTAATATTGTTATTTAGAAAAAACATTAAAATATATAATTTACAAGATGGAAAATGGGTATTAGTAGGAAACACATTTATAAATTATAAAAAGCCAAAATTAAAATTAGATAAATTCAAACATTTAGAAATTACAAGTAAATATAAAATAGAATTATCAAAAGACTTGGTAAATAAAATAAGTGGTAAATTTATAGAAATATCAAAAAAAGATATTAAGATAAAACATATCATAAATGAAAAAGACAAAATAGTTACATTTTCAATAAATTTATAAGGGAGGAATTGTTTTGAAAAAAGGAATAAAAATGTTTACACTAATTGCAATAATTGTGATTATAGCATTAGCAATTTCAATATTTGCATATTTTAAAATTAGAATATATTTAGCAAATAAAAAAGCAGATAATATAGAAATAGTAGATACAATAGAACAGGTAACAGATACCAATACAATACAAACGCAAATAAATTATGATGACTTTTTAGGTTATTTAACTATACCAGATATATTATTAGAAGATGCACCAATAAAAGAAAGTACAGAACTTTCTACATTGTCAGAGGCAATAGGACATTTTACAAGTACAAGTTTATATCAAGGAAATGTTGGTTTAGCATCTCACAATTCTGGTGGGAATGGAGATTACTTTAAAAATTTAAAAAATATAGATATTGGTAGCGAAATTTATTATCAAACAAAGTATGGAACAAAAAGATACATTGTGAATACAAAAACTGAAATTGATGAAACAGATTTTAGTTATTTACAAGAAACAGAAGATAATAGAATTACACTTATTACTTGTGTCGCAGGGCAAAAAGAAAAAAGATTATGTGTTCAAGCAATAGAAAATTAAAAAACTTTTGCAAATGGGTTAGACTTTCATATATAGCACCTGTTATACTTAATATATAAGGAGATGTGATTGATATGAAAGTTAAAAGAATTATTTGGAAATGTTTAAAGGTATTTACTATTTTATGTATTATAAGTGGTATTGCAATAGTTGCAAATTATGCAGGTACATCTAAAAAAGCAAGTCAAGAAAGTAATATAGAAAATATAGAAATTGCAGATATTAAAGAAGATTCAAGTGTAAATGAAATAGCAGAAGAAACCAATAGCATTCAAGAAGATAATGCTGAAGTATCTGAAAAAAATACAGAGGTAGCAGAACAAAAAGAAACACAAGTAAGTTCTAATAATAAAGTTGAAACAAATACAAAAAAGGAAACTACTGAACAAAAAACAACACAAACTAGCCCAATAGCAAATACCAATAATGATAATAAAAGTATAGAAACACCAAAGCAGACAACAGTAACTGAAACTAAAACAGAGGAAAAGCCAATAATACAGGAACAAAAAAAGGAAGAAACAACAACTGTAACAAAAAAAGAAGAATTTAAAGAAAATAAGCAAAAAGAAAATGAAATGATTGCAGTTATAAATGAAAATGTAAATGATAATATGCAGAAATATGGTTATTCAGTTAGTATAGATAGTTCAATAATTACACAAACGAGTCAATTTACTTATACAGAACAAAGAGTAAAAAATGCAATAAGTAGAAAGTTTGGAACTATAAAAGTTTATGCTAGAGATTACTATGTTAATAGTCAATATGTTTGGACTGAATGTTATATAATTTAAAAATACATAAAAGATACCTTGTAGAAATACTTGGTATTTTTTTATGCAAAAATTTAGGAGGAATTTATGATGAAAGAAAAAAATAAAAAGATAGTAGCAATTTTAATGTTAATAATAACATTGATTTCTACATTACAAAGTTTAGTTTATGCAAGAAGTGAAATGTCTTCTGCTGATGTTTATGAGGTACAACCTAGTGAATTACATTTGCAATATTGGAATGCAGACAAGGGAATGTGGTATTATGTTGTAACGAATTATGTAGGATATAATTATAATGGAACAATGTACCCAGCTTATTGTTTGAATAAAGATGTTGGAGGAGTTGCAGAATATGGTGGTTACACAGTAAGTGTGTCAGATATATTAGATAATGTTCAAGTATGGAGAACTATAATAGCAGGATTTCCTTATAAAAGTGCTAGTCAATTAGGAGTTGCAAATGATTTAGATGCTTATGTTGCAACAAAACAGGCAGTTTACTCGATTTTATATGGTAGAGATGTTTATTCTTTCTATCGTGGTGGAGATGAAAGAGGTAATGCTATTGTAAATGCTATGGCTAATATGGTAAATGAAGGTCGAAATGGAACAAGAACACCACAAAGTGCAAATGTAACTATTAGTAAATCTGGAGCATTAAAAGAAGAAGAAAATTATTATACACAAGAGTATTCAGTTTCTTCCATTGTTAGATTAGATAGATATTATATAACAGCAACAGCAGGACTCCCTAGCAATAGTTATATAGCAAATGTAAACGGAAATGAACAAAATCAATTTTCTGGAAATGAACATTTTAAAGTTTATATTCCAAAAGACAAAATGAATGCTGATATAGATAGTTTAATTGCAGTACAAGCAAAATGTGAAACATATCCAATATTTTATGGGAATGCTCCTTCAAGTGGCTACCAACCTTATGCACTAACCTTTGATCCTTTGGGAGATGAAACAGGAGATACTAACTTAAATATAAAAACTAATACAGGAATAATAAAAATAAATAAAACAGATGATGAAACAAAAGAGCCAATAGCAGGGGTAACATTTTCATTATACAAAAAAGATGGTACAAACATAGCTAATGCAACAACTAATGAAAATGGAGTAGCAACATTTAGCTCATTATATCAAGGAGATTATACAGTTAAGGAAATATCTACAAATGATAAGTATATTTTAAATACAAATTCATTTGATGTTAGAGTTGAATATAATAAAACTACAACAAAAGATATAACAAATACTCATAAAAAAGGCAATATAAAGGTTTATAAAATCGACAAGGATAACAATAGGATTGTGTTAGGAAATGTTAAATTTAATCTGTTTTCAGAAGAATTTAATAAGGTTATTGGGAGCTACACAACTGATGTAAATGGAGAATTAACAATCAATAATTTAAGAATAGGAAATTATAAGCTAATAGAAACACAAACTAATAAATGGTATAACCTAGCAGAAAATACAGACATAAAAGTAGAATGGAATACAACAAACGAAAATACTATAACAAATGAACTAAAAAAAGGACAAGTAAAAGTAATCAAAATAGACCAAGACAATAACGAAGTTAAAATAGCAGGAGTTAAATTCAATGTTATTGATAGTAATAATAAAGTTTTAGAAACCATAACAACAGATGAAAATGGAGAGGCTTTGACATCAAGATATGCTATTAGGGATTACGAAAAATTATCTTTACAAGAAATTGAAACAGACAATAGATATGTTTTGAATGATGAAATTCAAACAGTAACATTAACACAAGACCAAATAACAAATATAACATTTACTAATGAGAAAAAGAAAGGTCAAGTAAAAGTTATAAAAGTTGATAAAGACAATAAAGAGGTTAAAATTCCAAATGTTGAATTTAATGTTTTAGATGAAAGTGGAAATGTAGTTGATAAACTTGTAACAGATGATAATGGAGAGGCAGTTTCTAAAAGATTACCAATAGACCAAAATTATACAATTCAAGAAACTAAAACATTAGAAAATTATGTACTTAATAATGAAACACAAACAGTAACTCTAACACAAGACCAGATAACAAATATGACATTTACTAACGAGAAAAAGAAAGGGCAGATAAGAATTATTAAAGTAGATAATGAAAATAACGAAGTAAAACTTGAAAATGTAGAATTTAATGTTTTAGATGAAAGTAGAAATGTAGTTGATAAATTTGTAACAGACAAGAATGGAGAGGCAGTTTCTAAAAGATTACCAATAGACCAACAATATACATTGCAGGAAACAAAAACATTAGAAAATTATGTACTTAATACTGAAATGAAAACGATAACATTAACACAAAACCAAATAACAGATATGACTTTTGAAAATGAAAAGATAAAAGGTTATATAAAAGTCATTAAGGAAAGTAAAGAAGATAATGAATACAATGGGGACAAAGCTGGAACAAAATTATCAAATGCAAAGTTTGAAGTATATGATGCAAATAACAATGTAGTTGATACACTTGTAACAGATGAGAACGGAGAGGCGATAACAAAAGAATTGTTAAAAGGAAAATACACTGTTAAAGAAATAGAATCTCCAGATTATTATATAATTACTGATGTTATATTTGATGCAGAAGTTGTAAAACATCAAGAAATAGTGAATGTAACAGTAAAAGATGATAATGTAGATATTAAGGTAGAAATAAACAAAACAGGTTTTATTGAAACACAAAGTAAAGATAATATTTATTATGATTTTTCAAATATTCATAATAATTCAAATGTACCATTAGATAATTTTACTTGGGAAGATACATTGCCAATAGAGGCAGTACGAGCAGATAAAATATTTACAGGAACATACAATGAGAATTTAAATTATTCAATATGGTATAAAACAAATAAAAATGATTATAAAATGCTAGTAGATAATTTAGACACAAAAGTAAATAATGAAATTAGTTTTAAAAATATTGGACTAGATGATGATGAATACATAACAGATTATGAATTTAGATTTGAAACAGTAAAAATAGGCTTTTCAGAAATAGAGAAACCTAGATTATATTGTGATATGCTTGATGGACTTGGAAATGGCTTTGTATTTACTAATAATACGAAAGTAAGTGGAAATTATTTAGATAAATATGTAGAAGATACAGACAAATGGACTACAATTACTTATTATAAAGAGATACAATTAGAAAAATTACCAAGAACAGGTTGCTAAAAGTTTGACAAATGGCATATTAGAGAGTATATTATAAAATTAAGAAAATGAATTCATATAGAATTATTTTTTTAGTTACTAAACCAAAAGGTATATGGGAAATAAATTCCTGTGTACCTTTATTTTTTTTGCTTTATAAATAATACTAAAATGTCAATGACAAATTGGAAATATAACATAATAATAATATATATATGTTATAATCTTTTTATAAATTAATAAAGTGTGGAGTTTAAAAGATGAAAGAAAAAAGTATTGAAAAACAAAACGAAAATAAAGAATTAAATGATAAAAGTAGAAATGAAACCTATTTTACGATTTCTAAAATAATAATAGGAATAATAGGAATTATTATAGTAATAGTAATAATATTGTTTTTAAATAAAAAAGAGAAATTTAATAATGCTATTGCAGAAAGTGAAAACCTATCTGAAAAGGATTATAATGTAACAGAAAGTCAAGTTAAAAATACTGAACTTGTGGAGTATGAACACAGTAATTTTAAAATGCAAATTCCATCTGGGTGGAAAGTAGAAACTGCTGGAGATAATATGTATTTTTCTATCAGAGTATATAATCCAAATGATGATAGATATCAAATATATTCTATTTTGAAAGCTGAACCACTATTGAAAAATGAAAAAGCTAAAACTTGGTATGAAAACTATTATAAATTATATGGTGGAAATAAATTACTTGCTGAGGCAATTGTTGTTAATGATGGTAAAGTAGAAAATTTTTATAATAGTTTTAACGACTATGTGAAATTTGCTAAAGAAATGGGTTCAACATTTAATGCTCCAGATCTCAATAACTTTGCAGTAATAGAAAGTTTCGAGAATAATTCTCTACTAAAAGATATTGCTAATGATGATAAAATATTAAGAGGAACATTTCAAGATACCAAAACAGGCAAAAATGGAGAAGGACTATTTATGGCTACAATTATGGATATGGGAAGCCATACTGATACACTAGGATATGATGTTTTATATTATACAGCATATAATGTTATGGGAATTACAACAGGAGAGTATGATTTAATTAATTATGAAGAACTTTTAACTAAATCATTAAATTCTCTTACTTATAATGACTTATTTGTTAATACGACTATTGAGAATGGTAAAGAACAAACACAAAAAGCATTATCAATGAATGCAGCAATTCAAAAAGCATATGATTCATATAATTCTGCTTGGAGTGCTAGACAAAAAACATATGATGTCACAAGTCAAAAATATAGTGATGCAACACTGGGGTATGAAAGAGTTTATGACACTAACACAGGAGAAATATATAAAGCCTATAATGGATTTACTGATGATTATGATGGTAGTAGATATCAAACAATAACAGATGATATGTATGCAGAATCAGTTTATGGATATATAGAAAAAGCTAAATGAAATTAGGGGGAGATTATTGTGAAAAAGATAATCTTATGTTCTAGTACATTAATTTTAATCATATGTATAGTTGGAATTATTTTAAAATATAAAAAGGAAACAAATATTTTTGAATTAAATGACAACAAACTTTTAACAATAGAAGTAAATAATATTATTTCTGTGAGAATGATAGAAGAAACAGAAGGAGGATTTTTATATTATAAAACAGATAATATACATATTATACATAATATATATAATGCTTTAAATAATATAAGAATAGGCAGAGAAGCAGATATAAATGTGCTAGATTGTTCTAGAGAATACATTTTTGATATAAATAATGGAATACAAAAAATATATTCATTTCATAGCAATTTTTATTATAATAATCATATAACTTATGAAACAGAAAATTATAATGAATTGAAGAAGATAGAAATACCAAAAACAGATAATTGGAATAAATAGAAAAATCTACTGATTTAATTGGTAGATTTTTCTATTTATAGCGATAAAATAATATGAATAGAAAAAAGCTTACAGACTTTAAGTTTTTATTGTACAACAGGAGCAATAAAATTTTCTATTGCATTTCGTAGTTTAGGGTGTTTGATTACGAAATGAATTGATGGCTCAAGATTTTTAGAAATAATTACACAATTATCTTTTAAAATAGTAACTTGAATGTTTCTAAAAGTATTGTTTGGATTAATTTCATAACTATAATTTTTAGTTTTTTTTGAAAATTTTTCAGTCAAATCTAAATGCTCTAAATATTCTTCATAAGTGTATGAGATTTGTTTATCACAAAAAGTAGTTGCTAAAAAAAGATTTATTTTAGAATTATCAAAATCTTCTATTGACAATTTAGGTATTTTATCAAATATGGTATTGTTTTTTAGTATTGTATTTATAATTTCTTTTTGTTGTTGTACATTCTTTAAAATATTAGAAATTTCTTTTTCAGATAATTGATTTCTTTTTAAAATCTTTAAAAGTAATTCTTCAGAAATTGTTGCAATAGGAAGCGAAGCAAGAAACCTTTTTCTGTGACCTTCTAATTTTGAATAATTAAATATAAAAGTTTTAAAAAGATTTTCATTGGCATTTGTATAAATATTCATTAAGAAATTAGCTTTGCCTAATATAAGTTTAGCTTTGTTTTTATAATAAGATACTTCATCCATATTTCCTGTTAGATAATATTTTCCATCATTATGAAAACCTCTTATACATTCTCCACAAAGTGCATATTTTCCAGAAACATAATTTAATTGACAACATACATTACTTTGAGAATTAGTCAAATAATAAGGAGAAACTTGTCCTGTCATATATATTGGAATCCAACTCTCAAGCCCTAACATTAGTTCGTTAAAAGGTCTATCAAGATTATGAATCATATTAATATGTAATCCTTTTTTTAATGTCATGGCAATTGCAAACATCCATTTTTTGCTGAATTTGACATCTTTAGCCATATCTTCCATAGGCATATCACTACACATAAAAACATCTTCATTAGATTTAGAGAGTACGGTGGATTTAAAAAAATCTAATTCTGCTTGTTTCATTTTTTCGGTTCCATAATATGTTTTAGAACTATGCTTGTAAAAAGGAACATTTGGAACTTTTAACTCATCAAAATGGATTGCTTTTATGTATTCATTTAAATTAAAATCATCTAACTTTTGTAAAAAAATATCTATTTCGTTAGTATTTGTTAAGGAATTTTGACTCAAAGCTATTTGTAATTTTTCATAATAGGATGACTCATCTAAAATATCTTCTAATGAACAATTTAAGAATAGTGCTACTGAATTTTTAGCATCAGTAGAATTATATTTATGTGCAATAAAATTGCAAACTGAATTTATAAATGCTTCTGGGTTTGCAGGAGTTCTTTTTCCTGTTCGAATTCTTGAAAAATAAGAAGGATCAAAACTTAATGCTTTTGCCATTTCTGAAACATTTATTTCAAGAGTATCAATTAAAAAATTAAAATTATTCCTTAATTGTTCAAAGTTTAAGTTGCCCATTAATAACGTAGATTTTAGATTCTCTAAAACAATATCTTTTGTTATGGTATTAATATTCTTTACCTTTGCGATTTTTTCAATGCCAATAGCAAGTTTCTCTATATGAGAACTATTGTAAATTGGGACTCTGTCAGTATTTCTATATCTGCTAATTGTTGCAGGAGATAAACCAGATGCAATGGATAAATCTTTTGAACTGCAATTTAAAATTTTTAAATAATTGTTTAATTCTTCATTAAAATTCATAGTAAAACCTCTCATTTCATTGTTCTATATTACTATATTATAAAATAGCATATATTAAAAATAAAATCAATTCCCAAAAAGTCAATGACAAATGCGAAATATATGTTTATTTAATTATAATAAACATATATAATAGTCAAAAATATTAATTTTTTACATAAGAGGAGGGGATAAATAATTAAAACAGTATAGATGTTTTTTATATTTTAAAATAAAGAAAAAATTTAGGAGGAAATGTTAATGATAAAGAAAAGAATTTTAGCAATAATGCTTATTTTATGTATGTGCATAGCTTTTATTCCTACAAATGTTTTTGCAGAAAATACATATACTATTACTATATCTGCTGAAAATGGGTTTACACTTGAAGCAGATAACAATATGTTAAGAGTAAGAACGCCAAATGGAGGAAATGATGTTATTACTTTTGTTGATATCTCAAATACTACTACAATTGATGCAGAAATAAATGTATTAAATAATGGAGCAACAGTAAAAATACCAGTAGGGACAAGTTTTAAATTAGATTTTCATTATGATTTGATGAATGTAAAAAATAGTGGTAGTGTTATAACCCAAACAGATGCTTTCAATAGTACTTCATCACTTGAATTTAAAATTGAAAATTTAACCAATCCTAATCCAGGAGGTCCTGGACCAGAAGAACCACCTATTGAAGCAATGAAATTTGACTTTACGTTTAATGGAAAATCATTTACTAATGTATCTATAGGAGAACAACTTGCAGTACCAGACAGTTTTAATATGGATAATATAACAGAATTCTATGTTACTAAAATTGCCATAGGAGATGATAAAACATATACATATGCTGCAAATGAATATTCATATGCTTTATTAGATAGTGAAAACAGACATATTTTTGAAACTCACTTTGATAAAAAAAGTGATAATTATGCAAATATTAGAATTGAGGCACATAGTAATGACTTATTAGATAAAGATATTGCACAAGATAAAACAAAAGAAGATTACTTTGGATTTTACATCACAGGAATTACTTTTGTAAAATCTGGATTCAAAGGTGTAGAAGTTTCTACAAATGTTATGCCAGATAATTATGATTTTACAATTTGGAATGGTGCTGATTTAAGTGCTACAACAAAAAGTAATCCAGGGAAAGTAACAGCTTATTATGGAGAAAACACAATTAGTTTATCTTCTATAACATCTAGTAAAATATCAGAGATTAAACTAGCAGATGACAAAGTTCCAAGTTCAGCAGTAAGTATAAATAGTGAAACAGGTAAAATAACTATTTTATCAAATTATTATAATGAAATTCCTGTACAAATTAAATTAGAAGATGGCACAATTGGATATATTACAATTAATAGAATAGGTATATTTATTGGAGATGTAAATGCAGGTAATAATACATTTTATCACGGAGCATTTGCTAATGTAGATGGAAATCTTAATGTTGATACTGATAAATATAGAATAGCAGCAGTTTTCTATCACGAGGATACAACTACTTGTAATGATTATGATTTAATTGTAAATGCTACTTATAAAGATGGAAGTATAAAAACTACAATAGCTCAAGCTGTTGGGGATGTTCATAATAGTAGTGGAAATATAAGTGGATCTGATTATATTTTATGGAAGGACGTAGGAGAAGAAGCTCCTAAATCAGTATCTGTAACAGCAGTAAAAAAAGGTGCGACAACTAATAAAATAACATTTAGTGGAGCAACATTTGGTGCAGGTGCTGGTGTTGAATGGATAAATAATAAATAGGAGGAAGAATATGAAAAATATAAAAATAATAGCAGTTTCACTTTTAACAATGTTTGTGCTTTTAATGTTATCATCTTCAGTTTTTGCAGGAAATATTTCAACAGTTAATGCAACACCTTCAAAAAATAAAGTAACAGTATCAGGAAAAGCCAATGTAGATGTTTTAGCTGTTGCAATATTAGTTTATTCTGATGAAAACTTAATATATATGGAAACTTGCAATGTAGATAATAATCAAAATTATTCTTGTGAATTAAATTATAGTTTTGCAGATGGAACATATAGCATTAGAGTAGCAGACTATAATGGTGGTAATTATATGAACACAACTGTTACAGTTAAAGCAAAAGAAACAACGATAGAGAATGAAACAAATAAAAACGAAACAACTGAAAATCAAGTAACTAACAATACTAGTGAAAACATTATTGAAGATAATACACAAACTTCTAATGATAATACTTCAAATCCCAAAACAGGAGATAACATAGTTCTTTATTTTGTAATATTAGCAATTGCATTATTGGGAGCATTTGGTATAATAATAAAAAAGAAAAAATTGGACAAAGTAAATAAGCATTAAAATATAAAATAGGTTAGAATTTTGTTCTAGCCTATTTTTATCAAAAAGGAAAGATGTATATATGAGAAAATCAAAACACAAGAAAGAAAATACAAAAAAGAAGAAAATAATCTTAAACATAATACTTATTGTTTTTTTTATAAGCATTATTATTTGTGTATATAACATAATAACTTGGATAAAAAACAACAAAGATACTGAAACACTAATCGATGAAATTTCAAATGCTGTAACAGTTGAAGATAACAACGAAGATTCAAATACTGAAAGTAAAGATAAAAGTTATAAGATAGACTTTGAACAATTAAAAGCAACTAATTCAGATACAGTAGCTTGGATTAAAGTAAATGGGACTGACATAGAATATCCAGTTGTAAAGAAAAATGATAATGATTTTTATTTGACGCATAGTTTTGATAAGTCATTAAATGGGGCAGGTTGGGTATTTGCAGATTATAGAAATAAAATAGATGGAACGGATAGAAATATAATAGTATATGGACATAATCGCAGAGATGGTAGTATGTTTGCAACACTTAAAAATATTTTAAATAAATCTTGGTATGAAAATCAAGAAAATAGAAAAGTGATTTTTATAACCGAGCAAGGTCAATTTGAATATCAAGTTTTTGCAGTATATCAAATTGAAAAAGATAATTATGATACCACAATAAATTTCAATTTAGATGAAGAATTTATGAATTATATTGAAAATGCAAAAAATAGAAGTGTTTACGATTTTAATGTTGATGTAAATAGTGCCGATAGCATTTTAACACTTTCTACTTGTGCTAATGATAATAAATATAGGGTAGTGTTACATTCAAAGTTAGTAAAATAATAAAAAAATTCATTTTAAGTCAAAAAGGTATATGGAAATTTAGTTTCTATGTACCTTTATTTTTTTTGCATTTTATGATAAGATTAGACAAAAAGTGATGAGGTGTATATATTGGAAGATAATATAAAAAGCAATAGACCATACAGTTATGATGAAAATATAGTGAGGGAAAATAGTAGAAAGAGAAAAAATAGAAAACAACTATGTTTTACAGATGAAGAATTAGAGCTTATAGATGAAAATATGAAAAAATTAAATATTGATAATTTTAGTTTTTATATGAGAGCAGTAGCTTGTTATTCACATATTACAAAAGAGAAAATAAATGAATTGAAATCAAAATTAGAATAAGGGATGTAATAAAAGTGGAAGATAAAATAAAAGAGCAAAGTATAGACAGATTGGATATAAGTTGCAAGACAATAGAAAAGCTAAAAGAAAATAAAATTACAATAATAAAACAATTAGCAAGAAAATCAAAAACTGACTTAAAAAATATTGGATTAACAGCCAATGAATATAATAAAGTTGAAGTTGAAATGGAACTATTAGGATTATGTTTGAAAAATAGTTTATAGAGGATTATTGTATGAATAAGAATATTGAAAATGAACTTTTAAAAGCAAAGTCGTTAGATGAATTTAGAAACATTATAATAAAATATAACATTAAAAATATTGATGAAATATCTCAAAATGTTTTAAAACATCATAATTCATTAGGTAATGGGCAAAGTGCAAAAAATCATATAGATTATAAGAAATTAAAGAAATGAAAGGAAATAAAAATGAATAATTCAAGAGAAAGAGAAGAAATACATAAAGCAATATGGTCAATAGCAGATGATTTAAGAGGCTCAGTAGATGGGTGGGATTTCAAACAATACATATTAGGAATAATGTTTTATAGATACATATCAGAAAACATTACTAAATATATAAATGATGGAGAAAGAAAAGCTGGAGATAAAGAATTTGATTATTCAAAAATATCAGATGAAATGGCAGAATCAGAAAGAACAAGTTTAGTAAAAGAAAAAGGATTTTTTATATTGCCATCTGAATTGTTTTGTAATATTTGTCAAAGAGCAAAAAATGATGAAAACTTGAATGAAACATTAGAAAAAGTATTTAATAGCATTGAAAACTCAGCAAAAGGAGCAGAAAGCGAGGATGACTTTTATGGTTTATTTGCTGATATAGATGTTAATAGTAATAAATTAGGAGCAACAGTTGCAAAGAGAAATGAAAAATTAGTTAAAATATTAGATGGAATTGCCAATATTCCTCTTGGAAATTATCAAGATAACAAAATTGATGCTTTTGGAGATGCTTATGAATTTTTAATGAGTATGTATGCTTCTAATGCAGGTAAGTCTGGTGGAGAATTTTATACACCACAAGAAGTTAGTGAACTTTTAACTAAACTTGCAATAGTAGGAAAAACATCAGTAAACAAAGTGTATGACCCAGCTTGTGGATCTGGCTCACTTTTATTAAAAGCATCTAAAATACTTGGAAAAGAAAATGTTAGAAATGGTTTCTATGGACAAGAAATAAATATTACTACTTATAACTTATGCAGGATAAATATGTTTTTACACGATATAGGATATGATAAATTTGATATAGCTTGTGAAGATACATTACTTACACCACAACATTGGGATGATGAGCCTTTTGAGGTTATAGTGTCTAATCCTCCATATTCAATAAAATGGGCAGGAGATGATAATGCACTTTTAATTAATGACCCAAGATATTCTCCAGCAGGAGTATTAGCACCAAAATCAAAAGCAGATTTTGCATTTATAATGCACTCTTTATCTTGGTTAGCAACAAATGGAACTGCATCAATTGTTTGTTTCCCAGGAATTTTATATAGAGGTGGAGCAGAACAAAAAATCAGAAAATATTTGATAGATAATAACTTCGTAGATAGCATAATTCAATTGCCAGGAAACTTATTCTTTGGTACATCTATTGCAACTTGTATAATGGTATTAAAAAAGAGTAAAAAAGATAATAGTACATTATTTATAGATGCAACAAATGAATGTGTAAAAGTTACAAACAACAATAAATTAACAGATGAAAATATAGAAAATATTGTTAAAATATTTGCAGATAGACAAGATAAAGAATATGTATCTAAACTTGTTTCAAATAAAGAGATAGAAGAAAATGACTATAATTTATCTGTATCAACTTATGTTGAACAAGAAGATACAAGAGAAAAAATTGACATTGTAGAATTAAACAAAGAAATTGAAACAATAGTTGCAAGAGAGCAAGTACTTCGTGACGAAATTAGTAAAATAATTTCAGAAATTGAGGTGTAATATGAGCAAATTAGAAGAATTAATTGAGCGATTATGTCCGAATGGAGTCGAATATAAGAAATTGGAAAGTTGCTTAAAATATGAACAGCCAACTAAGTATATTGTTAAATCCACTAAATATGATGATTCATACGATATACCAGTATTAACGGCTGGACAAACATTCATATTAGGTTACACAAACGAAACAAACGGAATTTATATTGCTAGTAAAAAAGAACCGACTATTATATTTGATGATTTTACTACAGGCTTCCATTGGGTGGATTTTGGTTTTAAAGTTAAATCTTCAGCAATGAAAATACTTAGACCTATAAATGAAAATGTTAATTTTAGATATATTTATTATGCAATGTCTTGCATTAAATTTGAGCCAGGAACACACACAAGACATTGGATAAGTATATATTCTCAATTAACTGTGCCTGTACCTCCATTGGAAGTACAATGCGAAATTGTCCGTATTTTAGACGATTTTACAGAGCTTTCAGCAGAGCTGAAAGCTAGACAAAAACAATATGAATATTATAGAAATGAAATTTTAAAATTTGAAAATGAAGATGTTGAATATAAAAGTTTAGATGAAATTGCAACAGATATGTATAGAGGAGCAGGAATCAAAAGAGATGAAGTAACAGAGGATGGAATTGATTGTGTTAGATATGGAGAAATATATACATCATATAATATAACTTTTGATAATTGCATATCACATACTGATATAAATAAAATAAAATCAAAAAAATATTTTGAATATGGAGATGTATTGTTTGCAATAACAGGTGAAAGTGTTGAAGAAATAGGAAAGTCCATAGTATATCTAGGACAAAATAAGTGCTTAGCAGGTGGCGATATTGTTGTGATGAAACATAAACAGAATCCGAAATATTTAGCCTATGTACTATCAACAACTAATGCTCAAATGCAAAAAAGTAAGGGGAAAGTAAAAAGCAAAGTAGTTCATTCTAGTGTCCCAGCACTAAAAGAAATAGTGATTCCAATTCCTACATTAGATAAACAAGAGAAGATTGCAAACATATTGGAAAAATTTTATGAGTTAACAAATAACATTTCAGAAGGTTTACCTGCTGAAATAGAAGCAAGACAAAAGCAATATGAATATTACAGAGATAAATTATTAACATTTAAAGAATTAAAAGAAGAAAATTAAGGAGCAAGTTATGAGTAAATATAATGTAGTAATGGAAATGAATGATTCCACAGTTGTAACAGAATATGAGCCATTAAAAAAGAAATCAGATGCCTATCAAAGTGAATCTGCATTAGAAAATGAGTTTATAAGAATGCTTGGAGAACAAGGATATGATTATTTAAAAATTCACGATAGTAATTCACTAAAAGATAATCTTTGTAAAGAACTTGAATTATTAAATGATTATAAATTTACAGATAGCGAATGGGAAAGATTTTTCAATAACAATATTTCAAATAATAATGATGGTATTGTAGAAAAAACGAGAAAAATACAAGAAGACTATATTCAAGTTTTAAAAAGAGATGATGGAACATCTAAAAATATTTATTTAATAGATAAAAAGAATATTCATAACAATAGATTACAAGTAATAAATCAATATGTAGAGAATAATGGGAATTATGATAATAGATATGATGTAACTGTTCTTGTAAACGGATTACCTCTTGTTCATATTGAACTTAAAAGGAGAGGAGTTCCTTTAAAAGAGGCTTTTAACCAAATAAACAGATACCAAAGAGATAGTTTTTGGGCAGGTAGTGGTTTATATGAATATGTGCAAATATTTGTTATATCAAATGGAACAAATACAAAATACTATTCAAATACTACAAGAGAAAGTCATATAAAAGAACAAACAAATACAAGAAATAAAAGTAAAAAAACAAGTAACAGCTTTGAATTTACATCTTTTTGGGCTGATGGAAGTAATAAAGTTATTCCAGATTTAGTTGATTTTACTAGAACTTTCTTCTCAAAACATACAATATTGAATATACTAACAAAATATTGTGTATTTACATCTGAAGATTTACTACTTGTTATGCGACCATATCAAATAGTAGCAACAGAAAAGATACTAAACAGAATACAAGTAGCAACTAATTATAAAAAAATGGGAACAATAGAGGCTGGTGGTTATATATGGCATACAACAGGCTCTGGAAAAACATTAACATCATTTAAGACTGCACAACTTGCAAGTGGCTTAGATTATATAGATAAAGTATTGTTTGTAGTAGATAGAAAAGATTTAGACTATCAAACAATGAAAGAATATGACAGATTTGAAAAAGGTGCTGCAAATGGAAACAGAAGTACAAGAGTATTGCAGAAACAATTAGAAGATAATACTTCAAGAATAATTGTAACAACAATTCAAAAATTAAGTGAATTTGTAAAAAGAAACAAAAATCATCCTGTATATCAGAAACATTTAGTCTTAATATTTGATGAATGTCATCGCTCACATTTTGGAGATATGCACAAGATGATAGTTAGTAATTTCAAAAATTATCACTTGTTTGGATTTACAGGAACACCTATATTTGCTAAAAATGCAGTAAATAAGGTTAATCCAGATTTCTGCACAACTGCACAAGCATTTGGAGATAAATTACATACATATACAATAGTAGATGCAATAAATGATGGAAATGTATTACCTTTTAGAATTGATTATATAAATACTTTAAAACAAAAAGAAAATATGACAGACAAAGAAGTAAAGGCTATAAACACAGAGGAGGCACTTGCATCTCACGAAAGAGTTAGCAAAGTTGTAAGCTATATAATAGAACACTTTGACCAAAAAACAAAAAGAAGTTCATTCTACGATTTAAAAGGAAAGAGAATGAATGGATTTAACTCAATGTTTGCAGTAGCATCAATTCCAATGGCAAAGAAATATTATTTGGAATTTAAAAAGCAATTAGAAGAAAAAAATATAGATTTGAGTATTGCTACAATATATTCATTTGCACAAAATGAAGAAGATACTTCAGATGGTATTTTGGATGATGAAGGTTTTGAGACAGATTTATTGGATCAAAGTTCAAGAGAATTTTTAGACTTTGCAATAAAAGAGTATAACAAGAAATTTAAAACAAACTTTTCATCAGAGGGAAACGGATTCCAAGATTACTACAAAGACTTATCAGATAGAGTAAAACACAGAGAAGTTGATTTGCTTATAGTTGTAAATATGTTCTTAACAGGATTTGATGCAACTACTTTAAATACATTATGGGTAGATAAAAACTTAAAAATGCACGGACTAATACAAGCATTTTCAAGAACAAACCGTATATTAAATTCAGTAAAATCTTATGGAAATATAGTATGTTTCAGAAACTTGCAAGACCAAACTAATGATGCAATAGCTCTATTTGGAGATAAAAATGCAAGTGGAATAGTTCTTCTAAAATCTTATGAAGATTACTATTATGGATATGAAGATGAAAAAGGCAACAAACAACTAGGATATGAAGAAAGAATTGCATTGTTACTTCAAAAATATCCATTAGGAGAAAAAATAATAGGAGAAAAAGCTAAAAAAGATTTTATAGTATCAATGGGAAATATATTAAGATTAAGAAATATATTATCATCATTTGATAAATTTGAGGGAAATGAGTTACTATCTCCAAGAGATTTCCAAGATTATATAGGAACATATACAGATTTATACGAAGAATTTAAACCAAGACCAGGAAATGATGATAGTGAAAGTATAAAAGATGATCTAGTATTTGAAATGGAACTTGTAAAACAAGTAGAAGTAAATATAGATTATATCTTAATGCTAGTTGCTAAATATCATCAATCAAATTGTACTGACAAGGAAATATTAGTGTCTATTGATAAGGCAATAAAATCAAGTTTAGCACTTCGCTCCAAGAAAGAATTAATAGAGGGATTTATTTCAAAAATAAATGCAAAAACAGATGTATATGGAGATTGGAATAAATTTGTTAAGGAGCAAAAAGAAACAGATTTAAAAAATCTTATATCAGATGAAGATTTAAATGAAACAGAAACTAGAAAATTTATTGATAATTCTTTTAGAGATGGACAAGTTAAAACAACAGGAACTGATATAGAGAAGATATTACCACCAATGAGAAGATTTGGTGGTGGAAATAGAAATGAAAGAAAACAAACTATTATTGGAAAAATCCTAAAATTCTTTGAAAAGTATTTTGGATTAAATAATGTTGATGAAGATAATGACTTTATTGAATATAAAGTTAACGAAGATGAATGTGATTATACAGAAATGGTTGCTGAAGATAAAGAAGAATATAAGTACAACAAGTAATTTGTAAAAGAGTTGGAGATGTTATATATGAAAAATAAAATATGTCAAAGCTGTGGGATGCCTATAAATTCAAATGAACAATTAGGTAAAAATAAGGATGGAAGTATCAATAATGATTATTGTAAATATTGTTATGAAAATGGAGAATTTATTGATAAAGTTACAATGGAAGAATATATAGAAATGTGTTCTGAATATGGTTCGCAAGCAGGAATGACTAATGAACAAATGAGTGAATATTGCAATAAACTGTTTCCGACTTTAAAAAGATGGAAAAACAACTAATTTACAACTAAAATAATTATAAGGACAAAATAAAACATTAAAAGTCGGGTATTAAATCAAACAGAATTATATACTTATATATGCGAAAGGAGATAATAGTATTATGAATTGGATTGAATCAATAAGTAAAGCAATAGACTATATAGAAAAAAACATTACAAATGATATAACTATAGATGATATTGCAAAGTACGTTTGCATATCGCCATTCTATTTGCAAAAAGGTTTTTCTATATTATGTGATTATTCATTAGGCGAATATATAAGAAACAGAAAATTATCACTTGCAGGACAAGATTTAATTAATACTAAAGAAAATGTAATAGATATTGCATTAAAGTATGGATATGAATCAGCAGACAGTTTTACTAAAGCATTCAAAAGATTTCACGGTACTAATCCATCTTCTATTCGCAAAGGTGGAAAAACAATAAAAGAGTTTTCTCCACTTAAAGTAAATTTAATTTTGAAAGGTGGTTATACTATGGAGTATAAAATTGAAGAAAAAGAAGCATTTAAGGTAATAGGATTATCTAAAATAATGAAGTATGATTCAGCATATGAAGAAGTGCCAAAATTATGGAAGTCATTTTTTGCGAAAAGTCAGTTAAGTAACATTTGTACTAAATATGGAGTTAATATCGATAGTACAATGAGTGGCAATGAGTTTGAGTATATGATTTGTGATGATTATTTAGAGGGTAAAGAAATTCCTAAAGATTTCATTGTAAAAGAAATACCAAAACATACTTGGGCAATATTTTCTTGTATTGGTAGAGCAGATAAAAGTGTGGCTGAAATGAATGAAAAAATATTTAAAGAATGGTTACCAAATTCTACAGAATATGAAATAGCTGATGGGTATAATGTTGAAATGTATTCAGATCCAGCAAACTACAAAAAAGGAACTGAAGATGATAGATATTATTGTGAAATATGGATACCTGTAAGAAAAAAATAATACAACGACAGATAGTTACTTGTTAATTATCTGTCGTTATGGTATTATAGTAACAATAAAATAGTAATTTGAGAAGGAGTTTTATTTATGATTAAAAAAGAAAAAATGAAAGTAAAAGTATTTTTAATATTATATATTATATTTTTAATTTTAACATTTGCTGGGGCAGGATATGTACTATATAATAAAGGACAAGTAAACGCAGGTTATGCTGTTATACCAATGATATTTGGTTTAATCTTTAATATGATGTATAGAAATAGCAAGAAAGCGATTGATGAAAATAATAGGTAGTTACAAATTACAGGTTATAAAGCAGATACTTGACATTGCTAATTATCTGCTTTTATGATAATATAAATAACAATAAAATAGCATGATGTTATAAAGGAGAAGAAAAAATCATGGGTGCAATAGCTGGTGTTGGTCTTTTAATTATTATGTTAATAATTGGTGTGGAAATTTTGATTCCAACAATTATTGGATTTATTGTGTGTAATATATACAAAAAAAAGAACGGGAAAAAGTGCAAATTATGGATAAGAATTTTATTGTGGATTATATTTATAATAGGAATTATAATAGTAATCATTCCACTAATGTATTTTTATGTAATTGTATCAAATTGGTAAATAATAAATTACAAGTTGTATAAGTGAAAAGAAATATGTATATATTTGCATATTTCTTTTTTTTGACAAAAAATTCTGCATACCAGCACGGTTAAAATCTGCATTCTAGCATAGTAAAATATACAAGAATGGAGGAAAATCGTATGGGAGCATTTGATACATTTTGGAGTAAAGAACATTTAGTTAAAAAAACAATAGAAATTGATAATTCATTATATGAAAGTTTGAAAAAGTTATCAGATAAAAAATATGATGCCTCTGTAAATAAACTTATAAATGCATCAATTATGGAATTATCAAAAAGTGAAGATATAGGAGTCTATATAAAAAAGAAAAATGAAATTTCAGTTAAGCATTCATTGCTAATAAGAGAATCACTTGTAAAAGAGTTAGATAGATTAAGTGAAAAATATCATACATCAATCTACAAACTTGTGAACATTGCAATAAGTAATGCACTAGAACAAATTAAATAGATAAAAATAAGATAAGTTAATGGTGTACTTATCAACTTATCTTAATTTTATAAAATTCAATTATAGCTTGTTATATATGTGTTTATATAAGGAGCTATTTTATTTCGCCTATCCCAATACCTTTTTGTAATCCTAGATAATAAAATAAGCACTTTTCATAATTAGAAGTTAGACAGTATAATTGGTCTGCTTCTTCAAATAGACTCATTTGTTCTTTTGGTAATTTTTCTACTAATTCTGTTATTTCTGAAAGCCTATTACAGTATTTTTTGTAATCTTTATTTTCGTTAAGATTATCAGAATATTTTTCAAATAATTCAATCATTAAATTTAAGTCTTCATTCTCAAAAATTCCTTTTTTCTCCATATTATAATTCTCCCTTTTGCAAAATATAGTTATCATTGCTCATTAGTTCAACAAAATGTCTTGTTGTCATTGCAGGTTTTACACTTGTATCTACATAATCTTTGTGAAGTCTAAAACATATAAAAGTTCCTGCAAGTTTTCCTTTGTGATAAATAGGAAATATTATTTGACCAGTATAATTAGAAGTATCATTGTTAATAATGTTTATAGTATCTGTTGTACGCATTTCAAAAAATGATTCTTCAAAGTCTTTAGTATTAGACCATTTGCTTATAGTATTTTTTATATCGGTACTAATTTCTTTATTAGCATAAGTATCAGGAAAGTTATAATAACTAACATTAGAATAAACAATATTAGTTAAATCAGTAACAAGTATTCCTGCTTGTAAGACATTGACAGAATCAGATAAATATTCTAGTAAATTATCTGGAAATTTCATAAAAGCCTCCTTTCATAAATATTTATATTCTGTATTCATAAAGTGTAAATACATTATACTATAAAATTCGACAATAGTCTAACCCATTTATACTCGTTAAAGAAGAAAAGTTGCTAGTATTATTTAAAATGAAAAATTATTATAATTTATTTATTCGTAAACGAGGATAAGGAGGTTGAAAGATGAGTGCAATTGACAGGTTATATGATATAAATAACCCAACAATAAAAAAGTCTATAAATATAGATGATACACTTTATGAAAAGGTAATAAAACTTACTAGAAATAGATTTTGTGCAACTGTTGGAGAGATAGTCAATGTTTGTATTGAAGACTATGTAGTAAAAAACAATCCTACTTATTATGAGAAACCTAAAAGAGAAACTGTAACTTATAGAAGTATTATGATAAGGGAAAAGAATTTAAGGGATTTGCAAAAGATGAATAAAAAAACTGGAATTACCGTAACCAGATTATTAAATGCAGCAATTAAAGAGTTTTTGGAGTCATTATAATTTTATGAAATAGTAGAAAAAAGTATATGAAAGTTAATTTTACAATTTTCGTATATTTTTTTGTGCTTTTTGCAAACTTCGACAGTATTCGACACATAAAATATGCTATTATGACGAGGGCAGTAGAAAAAAAGTCAATGAACTCAAGACGGTGTGCAAGATTTAGCATAGTTTTAGGAAAGGAAAAATTGAATTTTAATATAATATATATTACACAGTAGCCTACTCATACAATTTTATTTTGTGTGAGTTGGTTATTTTATTATACATTAGAATATTACTAAAAGGACTCACAAAGGACAAGCCTTTTAACTTAATTTCCCCCAATTAAGAAATTGGGAGGAGGTGAGTTCGTTTGGTAAGTAATGCAGAAATAAGAGCAACATTTACAAGTTTTATTACAAGAATAATTGCGAATGAGTCATTAAATTATAAGAAAAAAATGTCTTGTAGAAGAAAAGTTGAATTAAATTTAACAGATGGTTTGGTTGAGAAAATGTCTTTATCATATTTTGATAAGGGCATTTTTCGTGCTTTGGAGGAAAAAATCAATTATAAAAAGTTGGAAAATGAGATGTCAGATCCTAGATATTATAATGCAATGAAAAGATTATCTGATAGACAAAAACTTATATTGTATTTGAATATAATTGAGGATATGTCAATTAAAGATGTAGCCATTTTTATAGGGGTAAGTGAAAATAGCATCTCTAATTCAAAATCACAAGCTATTAAGAAATTTTTAGAAAGTATACGAGGAGATAAATGATGGATAATGATATGTTTGTAAATTTACTAAAAAAAGCAAAATATGAAAAAGATATGAATGCAATTTATAAAATCCTAAAAGAATATGAGGGTTTAATTGTCAAATATAGTATTGTAAACGGTAAATTTGATGAAGACTGTAAAGCTATTATAGAGGCAAAAATAATACAAAATATACAAAAGTTTAAAAAAATTTAAGAAATTTTAAATTTCAACTAAGATTTTGAGGGTGTCGATTGTCATTGTAGTCATAACAAAAAGAATTGTTATGTTTGCACATTGACAAATACACCCTTAATTTTATTGGAGTGTCATAATTGACTACAAGACTTTATCTAGTATATGGAGCTCCAAGAAGGCGAATGTTAGAAATTAAATAGCGAATATAACGAGGGAAAAAGTACACGAAAGCAAGTGTATGTTGGCGAAGATATATATTAGTGATTATGATACTTCTGTCTGGCTAACGGTTGTAAAGGGACAGCTCTTTAAAAAAGGGAGAGTGGCAACACTCTATGTGAAGAAACTAATTCACTTGTAGTTGATAAAAAATTATAAGTGAAAGGAAAATGTAAAAATGAAAAATAAAAATGTAAAAGTAGATTATCAAAATTGGAAAAGAGCAGTTGCTTATGCAGTAATAGCATTACATACATTTAAAAATACTGCCAATGCAGAGAATTTACAAGTTAAAGATTTTAAAGAGGAAGAACTTGCACAAGAAATGATTGCAATAATGGAATTACATACTCCAGATGAGGCTATTAAAAGAGCAGATAAAATATTAAAAGAGGAATAGATAATTAGAAAGTTAAAAGTAATAAGTTTCTGTTATTCAATAAAATATAGATAACATTGTAAAAACGATGTGGTTTTAGAGGTGGTAATAATGAAAGAAAAAAATAAAAAAAGTGAATATGAATTTGAAGAAATATTTAATGAAAATGGAAAAAGTCTTGAAGATTTGCTACAAGATATATTTAAAGAATATTGTTTAGAAAAACTTGAAGAAAATGCTCAAAAAGGTTAGACTTTGACACCTCATACAGTATATAATTTTAGTAATTGGATAGGAGGAACTTGTTGTTATTAGAGAGGAGGAAAAAATGATAACAATAAGAAATCCCGAAAGATATGTGGCAGGGATATATCCAAGACTTTCTAATGAAAAAATTGAAATAGATAATGTAGATGGAGTCAAAGAAACATCAGAAGATGAAAAAGAGAGTGGAAGTATAAGCACTCAAAAAATATTTTTAAAAAATTTTTGTAGAGAGAATAGAATAAGGATACACGATATTTATACTGATGATGGTTATTCTGGAGCTAACTTTGATAGACCACGGTTTCCAAAGAATGATAAAAGATATTGAAGATGGAAAAATAAATATGGTCATTGTAAAAGACTTATCAAGATTTGGCAGAGTATCATCAAAAGTAGATTATTATTTAGAAGAATACTTTATAGAAAAAAATATAAGATTTATTGCAGTATGTGATGACATTGATACAGGAGATATAGAAACATCACAAGAAATAACTCAATTTAAAACATTCTTTAATGAATGGTTTTTAAGAGATTGCTCGAAGAAAATAAAAAATGGAAAGAAAACAAGGGCAAAAGAGGGAAAAGTAATGGTTACTTATCCTGCTTATGGCTATAAGAAAGATCCGTTAGATAAAAATCATTATATAGTAGATGATGAAATTGCACCGTTAGTAAAAAGAATATTTGAAATGGCTAAAACAGGAATAACACCAACAGAGATAGCTAAAATAATGACAAAAGAAGAACAAAGATTGCCTTGTGATGTAGTTGGAAATAGGCATACGAGAACAGTTGATGAAATAAAACGAAGATGGAACAGAAATACTGTTGTTAAGATTTTAAAAAATAAAGTATATCTTGGATATGTGAAAAATGGAACAATGAGAAAAGTAAGCTATAAGAATAAAAAAATACTTGCATTACCAGAAGAAGATTGGATTTTAGTAGAGGGAAAACATACACCAATAATAGATGTAGAAACATATAATTTAGTTCAAGAACAAATAACAAGCAGGACTGCAACACGAGTAAAGACTTATGATTGGCTATTAAAAGGAATACTAGAATGCAAAGAATGTGGTAAAAAATTAAGTATATGTCCTCAAAAACAGAAAAGTGGAAAGATAATTTTTTATGTGAGATGTAATACTTATGCAACAGCAACAAGTTTAAAGTTATGTACTCCACATAGTAATAATTTAGAAAAATTAACGGAAGAAATATTAAAGCTTATAAGAGAAAGATGTAAAGAGTATCTTGAAGCTAATAAATATATTGGCTCTGCAAAACAAACCGAAAAAGAATTTAATAATAGAAAAAATATGATAAAGAGTCAAATAACTTTGATGAATAAAAAGTTAGAGGACTTAAATTCAAAGATTGACAAAATTTATGATGATAAGTATAATGGCATTATTAAGGATGAAGATTTTAATAGAATTTATAATAGAGCATTGGAAAATAGAGATAACTTGTTGTTGAATATTGGAAAATTGAAACAATTTGAAAAAGAAGAAGATAAAGTTGAAGATATTTTACCAATAGTTAAAGATTTTGTGAAAATGCAGAATATTACAAGAACAATGTTAGTATCATTAGTTGATAAGATTCAAGTTTCACAAGATAAAAAAGTAACAGTTTATTATAAATTTAATTCCTTAAATATGTGTCAAAATGAAAAGAATGAAATAGCTGAAAAGGCTATTTAAAAAATTAAAAAACTTCGTCATAAGATAACACGATTACCATTGTAATTATGCTAATTTTAGCAGGAATTACAATTAATTTAACATTAGGAGAAAACGGAATTTTCCAAAAAGCAAAATTAGCAAAGGGACAGTATGAAACTGCAAGTGTTTTAGAAAAACTACAGATGGAAGTAACAGCAATGGAAGTTGATAATGGTTCAGCTTTGACCATAGAGGGGTATAAGCAACAATTGCAAGGTAAAATTAATGGAATATCTTGGTATGACAGGGACTTAGATACAAAAAATGGAAGGACATATTTAGTGGAAACTGCAGCAAAGATTAATGGAAAGGTCTTTGTAATATATTTAGACGGAAATAAAATAAAAATATTTAACGAGGAAAATGGTAGTGTTATGAGAAAGGATACTGATGGAGATGGTAATGATTCTTGGTTAGATACAGGCATTAAAAGAAATGAGATAAAAACGATACAATTCATAAGTGATATTTTTTCAAATAACACTTTACAGAACATTGAAGGGGAAATTTTAGAGGCAACGGTAGGATATGGGGTAGCAGATATTACAGCATTAGGTCAAGAGGTAAATAGCGTAAAATGTTGGTGGAGCCCTAATACACAAGGTGGATATGATATATTTATCGGTGGAAAGGATGGTAAAGTAATTGCACCATGGAGGTCTGCTAGTTTATTTGAGGGAATGAGTAATTTAACAACTATAAACTTTATGGATGATGCTCAAATAGTAATATTTGATACAAGTAGAACAATAAATATGCATATGATGTTTTTTGGATGCAGTTCTTTAACTAGTTTAGATTTTAGCAAATGTAATTTTGATACGAGCAATGTATCTGGTAGTATGGGGGGCATGTTTTATAATTGTAAAAAAATGCAAGAGCTTAATTTTGGATTAAATTTTGATACAAGCAATGTGACTGGTATGGATTATATGTTTGATTCTTTTGGTTCACTAGCTGAAGATAAAACAGGTATTTTAAATTTGGGGGAAAAATTTGACACATCAAAGGTGGGGAATATGGACCATATGTTTAATAGTTTTTCACTACAAAATTTAAACTTTGGAACAGCATTTGATACTAGTAAAGTAACTAATATGTCATGGATGTTTAGAGGTTGTAAAGCAAAAAAATTGGATTTTAGACAATGTAACTTTGATACAAGCAAAGTTAGTAGAATGGATTTAATGTTCTATGCAGCGAAGGCGAAGGAAATTTATTTAGGTACAAAATTCAATACAGCAAATGTACAAACAATGAATTTAATGTTTACATTTGTAGGTAGCGAAGGAACTCAAGAGGCACCAGTAGTATTTGATTTAGGAAGTTTTGGAGTCCAAAACCAAAGAAGTATTACTAGTGATGTAGGCTCTGCTTTTGATTCGACATCTACAAATGTGTGCAATATATTTTTAAATATGGAAAATGCATCATGGGTATTTGATATTTCAGGTACTTGGTTAAATGAAAGTGATTATAGTATATAGTAAAAAGCGGACAATAATAATCTATTAATTAGTATTGTCCGCATATTTTTTTGAGATTTTTGTTTAACTCTTTAATAAATAATTGCAAGTAGTCAATAAAATAAGATTTGTTATAATATGTGAAACTATATATCTTTATTAAAGTTTCCGTTAGTATATTCCCTTCCTTGAATTTTTTCTCCATTTGTAATTTTATCAATAATTGCATTCATATCATCAATCGTTTCTTCTAAAAAATTAATTCTCAAATAAGGAGTATTAATTTTTGTAAAATCAAATGAGGTAATCTTACTGTTATAGATAGATGTGATAGTTTGTAAGTTATCAGGAATAACTCTAAATTTAAAATTTAATCTATCAATTAAGTGATATTTATTATTAATATTTTTACATTTTGAAGTACATGTTGGATAACATTTATTACTTTTACCAAGTAAACAATATCCTAAATTCATAATAGGGACATTTCCATAAACCATGAGTTCACAAGGAATTTCCGAGGTTTTAGTAAGTTCCACAAGCATGGAATTGTTTAATTCTGGTGAAGGTGTTATTCTAGTTACACCAGTATTTTTAAGATGCGAGATAGAGTAATTATTAAAAATATTTAAGGTATAATTTCCAATAAACTCATATTCTGTATCATTTAAATTTTGCATTAAAAAATAGTCTTTTAATAATATAAAATCACCTAGGTTAGATATAACAAAACCTTTAATAAAGTATTGTTTTAAGATTTCAGAAATATTATTAAAAAATAGATTTTTATAATTATTTTTTATAATGGTTGGCATATAAATAAATAATTTTCCTTTTTTTCCTAATTGTAAAATAATTTCTTTATATTTTTTTTGTAAAAAATACTTAAAAGGAATATAGATATCGTCCACTTTTCTAATAGATGAATAATCCATATTTACATCTAAAATTTGGAATAGCAAGGAAATCTTTCTATTCTTGACAATACTGTTAACTGATGTTTCAGCTAGGGTAGGAAATTGTAAATTAATAGTTCGGTGTTTTTTTGAAATAATTAAATCACTAATTTCCTTTAAAGCATTTCTACGAAGTTCGTTTAAAATACTTATTTTAGGGATAAATAGGTTGTCTTCTAATTCGACCTTTATATCCTTAAATTCAAATGGATAATCCCCAGTTTTAGAAAGCTGATTGATAATTTTTTCTTTGGTAATAGGTTGTTTTATAGCAGTTTCAGGGCAAATATCGGAACTAACCGATATATTATATTTATCATCAACTGTATGTAAATTTAAAACAATAGGAAAATCCTTTCTTAAGGTGATATTGCAATATAATTCATGCTTAACATTTTCTGCGTTTATATAATTTTTTTTCACTTGGGAATTTAAGAGTTTATCTGATAGTTTATACACTTTATCACCTACAGATATATTTCCTTTCATTCTTCCAAAGCATACGATTGTACCTTTTTCACCCATTGGGATGTTTTTATTATTCTTATCCATGAGTTCAGAAATTTTATAAGAGGAACTTTCTTTCTCAAACGAGATTGTGTCGCCTATACATAATGGTACATTTAGACAAAGTGTTACAATTCCCTTATTTTTATTATAATTATAAATAGTTCCTAAGAATAAACCCATGTGGTTTTGTTTTTCTTTAAAGATTAAATTTCTATTTTCTTCATTACTCAAATGTCCATTAGAAAATCCACCTCTGTTGAAAACTTGCAATAAATTGGTTATATCATTTTTGCAAATGGAATAGGGAACTTTTGAATAATGTAAATCTATATATTTTCTGTAGATACTAGTTACAATTGCAACATATTCTGGAGATTTCATTCTTCCTTCAATTTTAAAACAAGAAACTCCGGCATTTATTAAATCTGGAATATATTCTAGAGCACAAACATCTTTAGTACTTAGAAGGTAACCAGAGTCGATTTTTTTAAAGGAGTTTGGTGATTCTTCTACTAATGAATATGGGAGTCTACAAGGTTGCGCACATCTGCCACGGTTACCTGACCTACCTCCAACAATGCTGGAAAATAAACATTGACCAGAATAGGAAATACATAGGGCACCATGAATAAAAACCTCAATTTCGACTTTTGTATTTCTACAAATATATGCAATCTCATTTATTGAGAGTTCGCGGGAAAGTACAATTCTTTTAAAACCAAGGTTTTCTAAATAAAGAGCACCTTCTAGATTATGTACTGTCATTTGAGTACTTGCGTGAATTGGAAGTCCTTTGAAGTTTTTTAGTAAAAATTTTGCAAGCCCTAAATCCTGAACAATAATTGCATCAATTCCAAATTCATAAGCTTTTTTTGCAACAAGTAAAGCATCATTAAATTCGGAATTTTTTATTAGAGTGTTTAAAGTTAGGTTTGTTTTAACATTTCTCAAGGAGCAGTAATCAATAACTTCTTTCATCTCATCAATATTAAAATTCTTCGCTGAAGCACGTGCATTAAAGGATGAACATCCAAAATAAATGCAATCTGCACCACTCTGAACAGCAGCTTTCACACATTCAAAATCTCCTGCGGGAGCAAGTAGTTCTACTTTCTTCATAAATTCATCATCTCCTATAACAATTTTATCATAAATTAAATATAAAAGCAATAAATAATATATGTTGCGAGCAAGATATGGGGGAATTCTTTAGTAAGACTACTTAATTAGCAACCTATTAGTTTACTTGGAATTTTACTTGAAAAAAAAATAAATGTATGGTATAATAGGAATATTTAAAAAATACCTAAAAAAGGAGAACTAGATAAAATGATAGTTGATGAGAATATTTTAGATGAAATTTATGAGAGTGTAGGAGAAACAAGGATTAATAAGGCTAAAAGGTTTATTGAAGACGGAAGGGTGAAGGTAAATAAAGTAACATATGAAGATACAAATAATTTTACAATAAGAGCAAAGGTTTATGGAGATACCGGAAAATATAATACATTTGTAAGGGTAGAAAATGGTGAAATCGAAGATGTAGAATGTGAATGTATGGATTATCAAACAAATTATGGAACTTGCAAGCATATAGCGGCAACATTAATC
Source organism: Clostridia bacterium (assembly GCA_030539155.1). Classification (GTDB taxonomy): domain Bacteria; phylum Bacillota; class Clostridia; order TANB77; family CAG-508; genus JAUNSP01. Next base: position 14,783 of record JAUNSP010000001.1, on the reverse strand, counting down.
GGCTTTTCTGAAAATCAAGAGTATATAAATATATTTGACAAGGAAAAACCTAATGTAGAAATTGTTAAAAATGAGGGACTGGACAATTTATCAGTAAGTAATAAACCTTTTAGAGAAAATAAGGATAGCTATAGAATATTTAATCAAATGATAAAAGGATTTTACCAAGACGAAAAGGCAAAAATGGTTGGAGATGGAAAAGTAAATAAGGTGGAAATATTACCACATCTCATATACGACCCATATAGAGGAAATTTGGAGATTGATTTTAAAATAGGAAACAAACAGTTGTATAAGTTAAGAAATTTGACAGAGTTTTATAAAAGGGTTAAGGATAATAGGTATTATAAATACGGTGCAAAATTAGAATTTATTCATTATAGAGAGGCTTTTTCGGAGAATTCAAAACCATTATTAGATTTTATATTAAAGTACGCTGAAATGTTTGAGTACGTAAATAATAATAATAATTACTATAATGATTATATAAAAGATAATAGTATAAGATTAGATAAAACAAGAATGGACGAAGCTTTTGAGATATTGAAGGGAAAAGAGATTGAGTGCATACAAGAAAATAGAAGTGATAAGTCGTCTCTAATAAAATTTATAGATAGTGATCCAGATATTAAATTCAATATTAAAGAGGAAAATTCATATGAGTATACTATATCACCAAATATAAATATATATGAATATAGGATAATTGAAGGAGATTCGAATATATACTTCCTTTATGGGGGAAAAAATTTGTATAGATGTACAGAACAATTTAGGAGAACAACATTAAAATTATTACAAACTTTTAGGGAAAATTTTTCAAAGGAAATAACGTTCAAAAAAGAAGATTTTCCAAATTTTTTATCAGTAGTATTCCCAAAGGTGAAAGAGAATATTAATATGGAAAGTTTAAGAAAGGAAGAAATCGAAAAATTTATTCCACTAGATTTGTCTGTAAAAATGTATTTAGATTATGATAATAATAACAGGATAGTTTCAAAAGTAAGGTTTTGTTATGGAGATAGGGAGTACAATCCTTTTTCAGAGGAAAAGGTTGATATAGTAAAAAATATAGCACAAGAAAATAAAGTGTTAAATATGTTTATGAGTACAGGCTTTTTGAAGGATTTACAAAATGAGAGAATAATATTAATTGATGAAGAAAAAATATATAATTTTCTTTCTGAAGAAATAGAAGAGTATATGAAAAAGTTTGAGGTGTTGGCAACGGATAGTTTTAAAGAGAAGGAAATAAAACAACCCAAACTATCTTCAATAGGGGTCAAAGTAGAAAATAATTTACTTAACATTGATTTTAATGAATTGAATTTTGATAAGGATGAGTTAGTTCAAATAATGGAAAAATATCATCTAAAAAAGAAGTATCATAGGTTGAAGAATGGAAAGTTTATAGAATTAACAGAGAATGAGACAATGGACTTTATTGAAAATGTTGCAACAGGGATGGATTTAGATTTTAAACAAATTGAAAGTGGAAAGCTAAAGTTACCACTATATAGAACTATGTATATGGATAGGCTTTTAGAAAGTGTTTCTAGTAGTAACATAAAGAAAGATGAACAATATAAGAATATCGTAGAAAAAGTTGGTAAAAGGGATTTTGATGATGAAATAAAAATACCTTCGAATATAAATGCAGAACTAAGAAATTATCAGAAAATTGGGTTTAAATGGATAAAAGTTTTGGATGAATATAAATTGGGAGGAATTCTTGCAGATGACATGGGATTAGGAAAGACATTGCAGTTAATTCTAGTTATTGCATCATATATTGAGCAGAATAAAAATCCAAAGCCATCTATAGTGGTGTGTCCAAGTTCACTAACACTAAATTGGAAAAATGAAATAGATAGATTTTCAAGTAATATAAAAAGTATTGTAATTAATGGAAATTTGAATGAAAGAAAAGAAAAAATTGAGAAATTACGAGACTATGATGTAGTGATTACATCTTACGACTCTTTAAAGAGGGATGTAGAAATATACGAAGAAAATGATTTCCAATTCAAATACATTATTGCAGATGAGGCACAATATATAAAAAATGCCAATACACAAAATGCAAGAGTTGTAAAAAAGTTGGTTTCTGAAACAAGGTATGCTTTAACGGGAACCCCGATAGAAAATTCATTATCAGAATTGTGGTCAATTTTTGATTTTATTATGCCAGGATATTTATTTAGTTATAAAAAGTTTAAAACATTGTATGAATTACCGATAGTGAGAGATGAAGATCAAAAAGCTATGCAAAAATTAAAGATGTTAATTGAGCCATTTATACTTAGAAGAATAAAGAAAGAGGTTTTGACTGAACTACCAGATAAGACAATGACAGTTTTAAATAATGAGATGGAAATTGAACAATCAAGAATATACGCATCATATATGCAGAGGGCAAAAGTTGAAGCTATAAATGAAATAAATACTAATGGAATCGAAAAAAGCCAAATAAAAATATTAGCATTATTAATGAGACTTAGGCAGATATGTTGCCATCCAAGTTTATTTATCGAAAATTATGAAGGGGAGAGTAGCAAATTAAATCAATGCATTGAGATAATAAAAGACGCTGTCGAGGGGAATCACAAAATTTTACTTTTTTCAGGATACACTTCAATGTTTGAGATAATAGAATGTGAGTTAAAGAAGGAAAATATAAAATTTTTGAAATTAACAGGTCAAACTAAGGTTGCTGATAGGATAGAGTTAGTAGATGAATTTAATACAAATGAAGAAGTAAAGGTATTTTTAATATCTTTGAAGGCAGGAGGAACAGGCCTAAATTTAACTGGAGCGGATATGGTTATACATTACGATCCTTGGTGGAATATTTCTGCTGAAAATCAGGCAACGGATAGAACTTATAGGATTGGACAAAAGAGAAATGTTCAAGTGTATAAATTGATTACAAAAAATACAATAGAGGAAAAAATATATGAATTGCAAAAGAAAAAAGAAAAATTAATTGATAATATGCTAACTACTGGGGAGACATTTATAAATAAATTATCAAAAGAGGATATTATAAACCTATTTAGTTAGGGTTAAAATTAAAGAAAAATTTGTCTAAAAGGAGCTATATAAATATTTAGAAACTTTTGATATGTAACAAAATAGAATAGGAGAAAATGATGAAGGATTATATAACTGTAATAGGTGCAGGACTTGCGGGATGCGAGGCAGCGTACCAAATAGCCAAAAGAGGAATAAAGGTAAAATTATATGAGATGAAACCAGATAATTTTTCGCCAGCCCATCAGAATCAGGATTTTGCAGAAATAGTATGTAGCAATTCGTTTAAATCGAATTTATGTACTAATGCTTGTGGTTTACTAAAAGAGGAATTAAGAAAATTAGATTCTTTGTTAATAAAGGTAGCCGATGAAACGGCAGTTCCTGCGGGGCAAGCTCTAGCCGTAGATAGGGAAAAGTTTTCTAGGGAAGTAACAGAAAAAATAGAAAAAATGAAAAATATAGAAATAGTGAGAGAAGAGGTTAATGAAAATCTACAAAACATAGTGGAAGATGGAATTGTAATAATTGCAACTGGACCATTAACATCAGAGGGGCTAGCTAGAGAAATTGCAAAAATAACTGGTGTAGAGAAAATGTATTTTTATGATGCAGCAGCACCAATAGTTGAAAAAGATAGTATAAATATGGATATAGCGTTTTGGGGGGATCGATACGGTAAAGGGGATAGTAACTATATTAATCTTCCTATGAATAAGGCTGAATATGAAAAGTTTTGGAATGAACTTATAGACGCTGATATAGTTACACTTCATGATTTTGAAAAAAAGGAGATTTTTGAGGGGTGTATGCCTATAGAAATAATGGCAAAGAGGGGAATTGATACGTTAAGGTTTGGCCCTCTGAAACCAGTTGGTTTTACAGATCCAAGAACAGGAGATAGACCATATGCAATTGTTCAGTTGAGGCAGGATAATTCAGAGGGAACGATATTCAATCTTGTAGGGTTCCAAACGAATTTAAAATTTGGCGAACAAAAAAGAGTTTTTAGTTTAATTCCTGGGTTAGAAAATGCAGAGTTTGTTAAATATGGTGTGATGCATAGGAATACGTATATTAATTCAACAAAGCTACTCGATAACACATATAATATAAAAGGCAATAAAAATATATTTTTTGCAGGGCAGATAACAGGGGTTGAGGGTTATGTAGAATCTATATCTTCAGGATTAGTTGCGGGAATAAATGCTGTAAATATGATAAAGTGTAAAAACAGAGTTGAATTTTCGCCATATACAATGATTGGGACTCTTGCAAGTTACATTTCAACTCCAAACGATAAATTTCAACCTATGAATGCAAATTTTGGGATACTTCCTCCATTAAATGAAAAGATAAAAGATAAGAAACTTAAATATGAAAAGCTAGCAGAAAGAAGTTTGAAAATTTTTTCGAAAAATATTGAATTTTAAAATTAGGTATGATACAATGAATTTGTAGAATATTCGGAAGATTAAAAGGAGATATGTTATGGATAAAATAAGAAAAGAGATTCAGTATTTGATAACTGAAATTAAACAAATAAGACAGATAACTAACGATAGAATGACTAATAGTGTAGACGGAAATATATCAGAGGAGAATCTTATAAATAATAGAATAGTTGGAGTTGCTGAAAAAAAAGAGGTTATTATTGCGGAATTAGAGAGTAAAAAAACTAATATTTCTTCTGCTGAGATGGAACAAGATGAAGAGTTAAATAAAATTGAGAAGGAACAGGAAAGGTTGTCAAGGCAAATAGATAGTGTATCTAAAACATTGAAAACATATGAAGAAAAGTACCGAGATTCTATTAGTAAAGGAGAGGCTAGGGTAGATTCGTACTATGTTCTTCTTGACAATAAGAATGAATGGGAGAAGGAGTTTAATCAAAACAAAGTAACTTTAAAAGAATTATATGAAAAAAAAGAAGATAAAATTAGGAAACAGGAAGAAAAGATAGATGAAATGATATCAGATATAATTGATTTAAACATGAAGACTGTAGATACAACAAGATTATTACAATATACTAGGGAAAGTGAGAAAAGTAGTACGGAGGATACGGAAAAACAGGAAAATATTAAGCGGTATTGATTTTGAAATAGAACAAGAGGAGGATATAGAGGAGGATAAAAAACAATATGTTCCTAAATATCAGTCTTATGATTTAGAAATGAAAGACGAAAAAGTACAAAAAAAGGTGGATAAGATACTAATTTCAGGGAAGGATGAATACGCATATTTATTCGGGGAAAATGAGAAAGATAAATGGAATTTACCTTTGGTTGTAAAGAATACAAAAGTTATTAACAAAGAGTTGATAGAAAGGGCCAGACAGATAGGTTTTGATAAGGCGGATTTAAGGAAAATAAAAAGAGATATTAATCCAGCAATTGCTTTTGGGTTAAAATATTTAAACGATGAAGAATTGATGAAAGATTACTTCTTGGGAATAACAATGAAGAAAGAGTTACCATTTAGAATAGAACATAATCTAGAAAAAAATAATTTGGATAAGAAAACATTTAAAGTTATAAATAAATTCGCAAAAAAGGATGCCAAGATACCAGGAGTAGTAGTAAAGGGTGCAAAATATAATATATTTGAGAAATTATTATTAAAGTTTAACTCAAATAAGGCTCTTACTGCTGGAAAACAAGAAGAATATAATGAAAAGGTAATGAGTCAAATTTCCGAGGAAAGAAAACATCAAGATGGAAAAAGTGCAATATATAGAGAAAACTTAATGGTACAACAGAGGAAGGAGAAACAAGAAAATTTATTAAAGAGAACCAAACAGAGTGATAAAAATACACAAGAGGATAATATAGTAGAACAAACGGATAGAGAAAAAGTATCAAGTGAGAGATAATATTTTTAAATAGTAAAAGGGGTTGTTTAAAATTAATATTATAAAAAAGGTGTTGATATCAGTTAGGGCGTCAATAAAGTTTATAGTGATTTTTGCAGTAGCATTATTATTAATAGTGGGAATATTGAGTATGACATATAAACCAATTTATAAAGTTTCTGTAGATGATGAATTTTTAGGGTATATAGAAAGTAAGAGAAATTTGCAGTCCAGAATAAACAAATATATAGATGGAGAGGGACAAAATGTAGCTTTTATCCAAATTGAAAATTTACCAGAATATAAATTATGTCTATTAAAAAAAGATATTGTTACAAGTGATGACGAGATATTTAATAAAATAACTCGGAGATAGTCAGACATATTATAAGTATTATGCAATAACAAATAATGGTGAAGAAAATCTATTTGTAGCAACGTTGGAAGAAGCTGAAAGTGTAGTTAGTCAATTAAAAGACAAAGATAGTCAAAATAAAGAACAAATTGCAATTATAGAAAAGTATGATATATCTCAAAAAGAATTTTCTAGTGTAGAAAAGTGTGTATCAAGCTTGTATCAGCAAAAAACAACTAAAACACAGAAAAACAATGCTTCAACTAATAAAGCTAGAACAACGGGAAAAAATAGTGTTTTAAGGGGAAAAAATTCACCTACTTCAAAAGTTGAAATCAGTGTAGGTTTAATAAATCCCACATCTGGGGTAATTACATCAAGGTTTGGAATTCGTTCAAGAAATTATCATACGGGGATTGACATAGGGGCTCCAAGGGGGACTTCAATAAAGGCAGCAGCTTCGGGAACGGTTACATTTGCAGGATATGATGGAGCCTACGGTAATAAAATAGTAGTATCTCATGGTAGTGGGGTAGAAACCGTGTATGCACATTGCACTAAACTATTATTTTCAGCCGGCTCAAGTGTATCACAAGGAACTTGTATAGCAACTGTAGGATCTACAGGTAGGTCAACAGGAAATCACTTACATTTTGAGGTTAGAGTTAATGGAGTTGCACAAAACCCACAAAATTATGTATATTAAATAAAAAGAAATTGTAAAAAATACTAGAAGGTAGAGATTTAAAATCTTTACGTTCTAGTATTTTTTATATAATAGGAAAGTTATCCTTCCCTATTATATAAAAAGGGCTTCGCCCTAAATTAATGCACACAAAAATTTAAAAAAATTTTGGCGCATGAACAAGGATGTGGCATGGAGAGAATTTTAAAAGTTTAAAGAGTATTAATCATGCCACTTTTGTTCCATAATAGGAAAGTTATCCCTTAATGTTATATAGAAATATTATTGTGTAAAGTGTTTCTGAACTGTATTTAAAACATTATGTTTAAAAGTGACATCTCCGTATTCTTGTAATTTATAGATAAACGAGTTAGGATTATTCACGGAACTTGAAAACTCCACTAACAAAATTAATAATCTTTTTAAGTATTTATAATTCTGGTTAATATTAATAAAAGTAAGGTAGTACAAATTGTTGTATGAGTATAAAACAATTTCTTTTGCAATTAATTGATTTGATTTTGGGACTTGGGCAGAATAAATGTTGGCAAAATCACAAAAATCATTAAAACAATTAAATTTATAAACACAATTTGAGGTATTAATATTAATTTTTTTTCTTGCAATATGAAGGTTTTTTCTGTAAGGATGCAATGTAGGTAAAGAGTTATTAGGAGGTTGTAAAATACTTGATTTCTCAGTTGATGGAAGAACTTTAGTGACTGTAAGAACGAAATCGCCAGTATTCATGGCCAAGGCCTCTATTTTTACCTTACAATTTTTTGTACTAAATCCGAGTTCTTTTTCTGCCCTTTCTAATGCAAATAGAAACAAATCCTGAGATTCGATAGCATTAGCCATAAATGAGTGGGCATTTACATTTTTTTGTGTTAAATCATTTTGTGTTAAAATAATACGAATTTTATTTTCGCTTAGTTTTTCAAATTTCATTCAAGTGACCTCCAGTCTAAAATATATCATAGTCTCTATTAATATTATACTATTATTTATATAAAAATTAAATGAATAAATTTTACCATTATAGGAAATTAGAAATTCCCGATAGTATAAAAAATATCTAAAATTACACTTCAATATCATACGTTTATACATTATATTATAGAAACTATTAAAAAGTACTATTAAATATAACACAAAATTGAAAAAAATAAAAGAAAAAATGGGAAATTTCTTTAAATTACTTGAAAAAAATGTAAAAAACATATATAATATGAAGGAATCGAACGCAAGAGAATAATTTTCTGCACTTGTAGAATAAAAGGAGGAATACAAATGGCAAGAAGAAAAAAGAATAATTGGATATTAATTCTTTTTATATTAGGTGGGTTAGTAATAGGTGGAATCTTAGGGGAGATTACATCTGAGATAGATAGTCTATGGTGGTTAGGTTACGGAAAACAATTTGGATTTTCACATCCAGTTTCTATAGATTTAAATATATTAAGACTAACATTTTCCTTAATTGTAAAAATAAATATTGCTAGTATTGTAGGGGCAATAATAGCAATGGCATTATACAAGAAACTATAAAAAGTTACTTAGGTGTTATTGGGACAAGGGTTTTACCAAAAAAATGCAACATATTATAAACACATGGATATTTTGTGATATAAAGAGAAACTGTGTTAACCTTGTAACGTTTAGGAGAGAGTTATTCTTTTTTAAAATTAATATATAGCATAATCTAAAAAAATAGGGGCATTTAATTACAAAAAGAAGGGATGATTAAATGTCAATAAAAATGAAAATGCTTCCAGCATTTGAAAGACCATATGAAAAATTGGAAATGTATGGAGAGGCAAGTTTGTCAGATTCAGAATTACTAGCAATAGTGATAAAGAATGGAACAAAGGAAGAAAACTCGATATCTCTAGCACAAAAAATATTATCAATAAAACCGTTAGAAAAAGAAGATTCCTTAAGATTTTTGCAAGACGTAACAATACAAGAGTTTATGAAAATTAAGGGAATAGGCAGGGTAAAGGCGATACAGCTAAAAGCTATATGTGAACTTGCAAGGCGAATGTCAAAACCTATAAATGATATGAATCTAAAAATCACAGGACCCAAAAGTGTTGCAGAATTATTTATGGAAGAACTTAGATATGAGAGAAGAGAATTTTTAAAGTTAGTGTTATTAAATACCAAAAATAAAGTTATAAAAATAATAAACATAGCTTGGGGAGGGAATAGTAAAATAGTTATACATCCAAAGGATGTTTTAATGGAACCCGTGAAATGGGGTGCACCAAGGATGATTTTAGTACACAATCATCCAAGCGGAGACCCAACACCTAGTAATAGTGATTTTGAATTCACAAAAAAATTATTGGATGCAGCGAAGATAATGGGAATAGAATTGTTAGACCATGTGATAATTGGAGATGGTAAATTCGAAAGTGTTATGAAAAAACTAATGATGGACTAAAAAAAGGATTAAAGGAAGGTTTTAAAAATGGGATTATTTTCAATTGTAACAAAAGATTTAGGAATAGATTTAGGAACAGCAAACACATTAGTGGCGATAAAAGGCAAGGGAATTGTTTTGAAGGAACCATCTGTCGTTGCAATAGATGTAAAGACTAGAAGTATTTTAGCCACAGGTCATGAGGCAAAGGAAATGTTAGGCAGGACACCTGGACAGATTAAAGCGGTAAGACCGCTAAAAGATGGAGTAATAGCAGACTTAACAGCCACACAGTTAATGTTAAAGAATATGATGAGAAAGGTATGCGACAAATATGCTGTAAAAAGACCTAGGGTAGTAGTAGGAGTTCCTTCAGGAATAACAGAAGTTGAAGAAAGAGCCGTAGAGGAGGCTGTACTTCAAGCAGGTGCAAGGGAAGTTTTCTTAATTGAAGAACCGATGGCTGCTGCAATTGGAGCTAACCTTGATGTCGCTGAACCAAGTGGAAATATCATAGTAGATATAGGTGGAGGAACGACAGAAGTTGCGGTTATTTCATTAGGCGGAATAGTAGTGAGTAATTCAGTAAAAATTGCAGGGGACGATTTAGAGGAAGATATAATAAACTATGTAAAAAAGGAATTAAATTTAGCTATAGGGGAGACAACTGCAGAACAAATAAAAATGCAGATAGGATGTGCATTACCGCTTGTAACGGATTCAACAATGGAGATTAGAGGAAGGGATTTAACATCTGGATTGCCAAGGAATATAATTATTTCATCTACACAAATTGAGGCAGCTATGAAAGAATCAATAATTAAAATTATAGAAGTAATAAAAAATACACTTGAAAAAACACCACCAGAGCTAGCATCAGATATAGTGGAAAAGGGAATAATTTTAGCAGGCGGAGGAGCATTAATTTCAAATTTAGATAAATTAATAAGTATACAGACGGGAATGCCTGTATATGTTACAGAAAGTCCACTAGATTGTGTTGTAAAAGGGGCGGAAAAAACTTTATATGAACTTGAGAAACTAAAAGATGTGTTATTAAATTCAAGGAGAAGGTAAAAGGGGGAAAGTATAGATGCAAAGAAAAAATAGAGCTGGAAAAGTAGGAATTATAATCACAATAATAATATTGTTTCAAATAAGGAAAAAGAAAATGTATCATACTTTGAAAACTTTACAAATAAATTAATAATGCCAGTTCAAAATGGACTAGTATACTTAAAAAATAAAGTTGTAGGTAATAGTAGTTTTTTTGAGGATATAGATAAATTGAAAAGAGAAAATGAGTCTTTGAAGGATCAGAAAAGTGAGATTGAGAAATCTTTAAGGGAGATAGAAATAATAAAGGCAGAAAATGCAACTTTAAAAGAATATTTAAATATCAAGGAAAAATATTCAGAGTACGAGATAGTGCCTGCATACATTATAAATAAGGATATTAGTAATTATACAAATGTAGTAGTGATAAATGTAGGTAAGGATAGTGGTATAGATGTTAATATGACAGTAATTGCAGATGAGGGATTAGTAGGACATGTTATATCAGTTACGGATAATACTGCGAAGGTTCAAACTATAACTGATACGGCGAGTGTTGTAACTAGCACAGTAAGTACGACAAAGGATAGTATAATAGTGAGGGGAACGTTAGAAGCGGATAGTCAATTAAAAGCAACATACATTCCAACAGATGCAAGCATAGTTGAAGGGGATAGAGTTGAGACATCAGGAATAGGTGGCGTTTATCCAAAAGGTATATATATCGGGAAGATAAAACAGGTTATTAATACAAATAATATTATTGATAGGTATGCATTAGTTGAAACTGCCGTAAATTTCAGAAAATTAGAAACAGTTGCTGTTATAAAGAAATAGATTAGTTATAGTGAAAGGAAATAGTTATGAAGAAATTTATATCCATAGTTTTGATTATTTTAGTATTTCTACTAATTTTTCTGTTACAATCAAATTTTTTTGAATGGTTTACGATAGCGGGAGTAAAGCCTAATTTATTAGTAATATTAGTATTATTCATAGGACTGTACGCTGGTAGAAAAGTAGGAGCTTTTGTTGGTTTTACGTTAGGAATGATATTAGATTGTTTTATAAATAAAACAATAGGGATATCCGCGATAATGTTTTTAGCAATAGGATTTTTAGGAGGATATTTTGATAAGAATTTTGACAAAGAAATAAAAGTAACAATAATTTTGATGGTGATAGGAAGTACGTGTATATATGAAATTGGAAAATATATTTTTGATATTTTTACAAATAATATAATGGTAGAAATAGGTGGTTTTGCAAAAATACTTTGTATAGAGGTTTTATATAATTCAATAATTACAATTATTTTTTATCCATTGTTAAAAAAAGGTGGATATTATTTAGAAAATAGTTTTAAAACAAAACAAGTATTAACAAGATATTTTTAAGAAGGTGAAATATGGAAAGTCAAAGGAATTCAGGGCAAGCAATTAGATATAATATAATCTCTACTATTGTGTATATAATAGGTATTGTTTTAATTGTGAGACTTTTTAATCTTCAAATTGTAAATGGTAAAGAATACAGACAGCAATCAAACACAAAACTAACAAGAGAAAGTACTGTCGAAGCGGCAAGGGGAAGTATATTAGATAGAATAGGGAATAAAATTGCAACGATTACTGAAACATATAATTTAGAATTATACAAAAGTAAGATAGAGACAGAAGTATTAAATAAAACGTTACTTAAAGTTATCAACATATTAGAACAAAATGGGGATACATATAATGATTCTTTACCCATAAAGGCGAATGTAGTAGAATTTTCTGTTTCGGAGGAGGAACAAATTAAATGGAAACAGAGCAATAAAATAAAAGGAGAGACAGCCCAGGAAGTTTTTGAATATTTAAAACAGAGGTATAAAATACAAAATGAAGATATTATTGAAACAAGAAAAATAATGGGGTTAAGATATGAAATAGAAAAAAATGGTTATAGTCTTACGAAAGCGGTAAGAATTGCAAAAAATATTAGTAGAACAAGTGCTTTACAATTTAATGAACAAAATATTGATTTCCCTGGAATAACGGTGGTTGTATCCCCAGTTAGAAAGTATACACAAAACAATTTTGCCTCACATATATTGGGTTATGTAGGACAAATTAGCTCATCAGAATTAGAAGGAAAAGAAGAAGTATATGACAGAAACGACACAATAGGAAAAGGCGGGATTGAATATGTTTTTGAAGAGTACTTAAAAGGAAAAAACGGTATAAAGCATATTGATATGTCTGTAGATGGAACTGTTAGTAATGAGTCAATTATTAATCAGGCTGATGAGGGATCTGATGTAATTTTAACAATTGATGCAAATTTACAGAAAGTTGCGGAAGACGCTCTAGAAAATAATATTAAAAAAATCGCAAGTGGAGCCTTTGGGGAAAGAAGTGATACGAATTCTGGGGCAGTTGTTGCAATGAATGTAAACACAGGAGAAATTCTTGCAATGGCCAGTTTTCCAAATTATAATCCGAACGATTTCATAAATGGTATAAGCAGTCAAAAATGGAATGAATATAATGAAAACAGCGCAAGACCTCTATATAACAGGGCAATTCAAGGGGAGTATGCACCTGGTTCTACATTTAAAATGGCAACAGCGATAGCGGCTTTAGAATCAGGAAATGTTAGAATAAATGAAAAAGTAAATGACAAAGGTGTTTACCCACATTCATATAATCCAGTATGTTGGCTTTGGACATCTAAACATAAAGGACATGGATATCTTGATATTTCAAACGCGATAAAACATTCATGCAATTATTTCTTTTACGAGATGGGGTATAGAATGGGAATTGATGTGTTAGAAAAATATGCAACATACTTAGGACTAGGGAATAAAACAGGAGTTGAGTTGGTTGGAGAAGCGAACGGAACACTTGCAAAAAGGAGTATAGTAGAATCAAAGGGTGGTAAATGGTATGTAGCTGATACCTTATCTGCATCAATAGGACAGAGTTACAACAATTTTACTCCAATCCAAATGGCGAAATATACAAGTATGATTGCAAACGGTGGAAAAAAGATTGATGTAACTATAGTAAAAAGTATAATAAATTCAGACGGAACAGAGGTAAATAGACAAGAGGTAAATGAATATATTAAAGAAAAATTAGGAGTACAAGATGATACCGGGGAAGAAATAAAATTTAAGGATGAAAATATTAAGGCAGTTCTCGAGGGAATGAGATCTGTTACAACTGAGTCGGGAGGAACTGCTTATAGTATATTTAAGAATTTCAATATTGAGGTTGGAGGAAAAACCGGTTCAGCAGAAGCGAAAAATAAAACTAATGGATGGTTCGTGGGTTTCGCACCCTATGATAAACCTGAGATAGCAGTTGTAGTAATGGTTGAAAATGCAGGTCATGGAAGTTACACAGCGGAGGTTGCGAGAGATATAATTGCACAATATTTTGGAATGAATGCAAATAAAATTACAGAAAATTTAGAGGGTATACCAGAAATAGAAATGCAAAGGTAGAATTAGAAGGGAATGAATATTATGAAAAATTGTATAAGTATAACGTTAAAGAAGGATTATGTGCAGATGGTGATAGGTGAGGACGCGGATCAAACTGAGATAGAGGAGTGTTTAAATAAAAAATTACCTAAATTGAAAAAATTATATAAACAGGAGAAAGTACCGATATATGTAAAGGGTAAGGATTTGAAGAGCAAGGAAATAGATAGAATACAAAATATTATAAAAGATGTAATAGATGTTAAAATAGAATTTGAGAGTTCTAAAATATTAGGATTGCATGGTATAAAAAAGGTGTTTAAAAAGGAGATAGCTACATCTGAAACTAAATTTCATAGAGGTGCAGTGAGGTCAGGTCAGAAAATTGAATTTGAAGGTAGTTTAGTAATATTAGGTGATGTAAATGGTGGTGCGGAAGTTGTTGCAGGGGAAAATATAGTCGTACTTGGTATTCTGAGAGGACTAGCGCATGCTGGGGCGAAGGGAAATAAACAAGCGATTATTTCAGCTGCATTAATAGATTCTCCACAAGTTAGAATTGCAAATATAGTCAAAGAGATGCAAAAAGAGGAATTGGAAAATTTAAAAAGTAGAAATTATGCCTCTATAAATGAGAAAGAAGAGGTTGTAATTGAATAAAAAATAAGTCAAAAAACTTTGAGAAATCAAAGTTTTTTTGTTACAGTTTAAGGGTCTTAATGCCTAAAATGTGGGAAATGGTTCATGTATATGTATTAATCCGCCACATCTTGCTTGGAGTTTATATATTTTTTTATTAACTTCCTCCCCTTCGTTTCAAAGCTTTAGAAAGCCTAAAATAGTTTCTACAAACATTCGGTTGCTCAAAACTATTTAAGGCTTTCTACTACTTTTCAA
>JAUNSP010000042.1 GCA_030539155.1 Clostridia bacterium | reverse complement strand
TTCGGACAACCCTGCTAGCAATCGCAATGGTAACAATTCTGTGACTAACACGAACATGAACATTGGGTTCCGTCCTCAGCTCTAATATCAATTCAGATTATATATTTTAAGGAATATATACAGTAATATATTAGGTATTAAAGGGATTTATTCCTTCCTATTTATGGGTAAAAATGTATCATGGACGAGGTATTAGTAGTGATTTTCACGAATATATAGTAGTTTATTTAAATAAAAAAGATTGGAAAAAGAATTAGTATGAATGTTTGTGTAGTATCTGGGAATGTAGTGTCAGATGTGGATTTTAAATTTATTTATGGAAATAAATTTAAATGGTCTATTGCATTGTTTTCACTTAAATTATTGAATGGCACTGTTATAAGAGTTAAAGCATACAATTACATTGCAGATTATTTTTATAGAAAAATAGAAATGGGTATGTATGTTTTTCTAATTGGAAGATTGGATACAAAGATGGAATTAACCGTAACACAAATAAATAGGTATAATATTGGATATGGTGCGTGCATAATAAGTGAATAAAAAGGAATTTTTTGTTAAAACTAACATATATGGAGGTTATATGTTAGTTTTTTTTATTATAGTTTTTCTTATAATTATACTTAATTCCTTAACGATAAAGTTGAGAATTCAAGATTTGAATTTTGAGAGTATCGATAAAGATAAGAATGATTTTAAAATTAGGTTGGAAATATATTTATTTAAAAGATTAAGGATAATTAGTATTAATTTAAAAAAAGATAATAGGTATGGACAGTATACGAAGGATCTTATACAAAAGTATTTTTATAAAAAATCTTTTAATGATATACCGTTAAACAATTTCAAATTTAATCTTCTACAGATTGATGATTTCTTTTTAGATTTGAAGATTGGATTTGAGAACATGATATTAACAACTACATCAGTGGCAACTATTTCTACATTAATATCATTACTTTTATCAAGGTATTTAAAGGATGAAGGAAGTTTCAGATATGAGGTTTTGCCTATATATGAGGATAGGAATATATATTTTTTAAAATTAGATTGTACTATTAGCTTAAGAAAGTTTTTATTATTCAAAAGGATGGAAAATACGTTTTGAAAATATGTTTAAAAAAGTAAATATGGTACATAATATAACCGAGAAAAGGAGTGTGTTGAGAGTGGATAAAAATCAGATAGAAGGACTTATGGATAATACTATGAAAAATATAAAGGATATGATTGATGTAAATACTATTATAGGGACACCTATTCAATGTTTTGATAATACTATCATACCAATATCGAAGGTAAACTTCGGTTTTGCATCAGGGGGAAGTGAGTTTAATACATGTAAAAGTATAAAGGAGTATAAGAAGGCTGATAGGGAGGAAGAATTAAAGTGTAGAAATCCTTTTGGAGGAGGAAGTGGAGCTGGAATATCTATTTCGCCAATTGCTTTTTTGATTGTAAAGAAGGATAATATAAAATTGTTACATGTAAGTCCTGAAACGAGTTTAGATAAGTTACTTGATTATGTTCCAGATATAATTGAAAAGGGAAATAAGATGTTAAAGAAAACAGATTGCTCTAAAAACCCTTAACCTGCAACTCACTTTGACTTATCCCTTCTAGTTAGTATTGTATTTTATGTTTTTATGTGATAAAATGTCTAGGTAGGAGGGAAAAGTAGTGGAGTGGACAAAACAGCAAATACAAGCTATATATGAAAATAAATCAAATATATTAGTAGCGGCAGCAGCGGGGAGTGGAAAAACAGCAGTATTAGTAGAGAGAATAATAAATAAAGTTATAAATGAAAATGTAGATTTAGATAAATTACTCATAGTTACGTTTACAAATGCGGCGGCAAGTGAAATGAGGGAAAGAATCCTAAAGGCTATATATAAAAAGATAGATGAGGAACCAGATAATAAAAATTTACAAAGGCAAATAATATTATTAAATAAGTCAAATATTTGTACAATTCATTCATTTTGCTTGGACGTGATTAAAAATAATTTTTTTGAGATAGACATGCCTGCAAATTTTAAAATAGGAGAAGAAACAGAAATTGAAATTCTAAAACAGGATACGTTAGAAGAGTTATTTGAGGAAAAGTATGAAAGTCATGATAAGGATTTCTTAAGTTTAATAGATACCTATGCAACATATAGAGGAGATGAACAATTAAAGGAAATTATTTTTAAGATACATAGATTTATTCGGGAGTAATCCTTTTCCCGAACAATGGTTGAAGGATAGGATTGATGAATTTAATCAAAATGGAAAAGATTTTTTTGATACTAAGTGGGGAGAGATAATTAAATCAAAGATAAAAGAAGAAGTACAAATAGGGATAAATTTATTAGAAAATACTAAAAGAGAGTTATTAAAATATCCTGAATTACAAAAGTTTTGTGATACAATATGCTTTGATATACAAAAATTAGAGGAGATAGGGAGAGCTCTAGTTTCATGGGATAAAACATACAATGTTTTGAATGGTATAAATTTTGATAGATGGCCAATAGATAAAAAAGTTTCTTTACAGCAAAAAGATGATGCAAAAGAAATTAGGGATAAAATAAAAAAAGAAATAAGAGAAAATATTATAAAATTGGTGCCATGTACGTCAGAGGAAGTTTTTACAGATTTAAATGTAATACATGGAAATCTTGAGCGTTTAAAAGATTTAGTAATAGAATTTGAAAATAAATTTAGTAAAAAAAAGAGAGAGAAGAATATAATAGATTTCAATGATATAGAGCATATGGCTCTAAAGATATTAGTTAAACAAGATGAAGATGGAAATATCATTCAAACTGATGTGGCGAAAAAATATCAAGAAAAATTTAAAGAAATTGCCATTGATGAATATCAAGATAGTAATGAAGTACAAGAATATATTTTGAGTAGTATATCTAATGGAAAGAATATATTTATGGTGGGTGATGTAAAACAGAGTATCTATAAATTTAGACAGGCGAAGCCAGAATTATTTTTAACTAAGTATAAGGAGTATAAAACGAAGGATGAACAAATAGAGGGTGAAAATCTAAAAATAAAATTGTTTAAGAATTTTAGAAGTAGGAAGAATATATTGGATATAACAAATTTGATATTTCAAAACATTATGAGTGAAAAATTAGGTAGTATTGAGTATAATGAAGGTGAATACTTAAATTTGGGGGCTGATTATAAAGTTCCGGATGATGAATTAAATTACGCGGGAAAAACTCAAATTTATATTATTGATAAGTTAGATAATAATAATGAAAGTATTCAGGCATTTAAAGAGGATGATGGAGAGGTTCACGATAATGAAGATGATTTTGAATATATCGAAGATGCGACATTAGAGGCAAAGTTTGTGGCAAAAAAAATAGATGAGTTGTTGAAAAGTGATTATAAGGTTTATGATAGAAAGACCGAAAATTATAGAAAAATAGAATTTAGGGATATTGTGGTGTTATTACGTTCAACAAAGGTTAAGGCTCCAATTTTTGAAAAGGAGATAGAACAATTAAATCTACCTGTTTTTAGCGATATTTCTTCGGAATATTTAGGAACAATAGAGATTCAAATAATAATGAGTATCCTAAAAATAATAGACAATCCGTTACAAGATATACCACTTGTAACAGCTTTAAGATCAAGTATATGGGGTTTTACTGACAATGAATTAATACAAATAAGATTACAAAAAACAAATGTAAAGTTCTATGAATCTTTAAAAGAGTCTATGGATTCAAAAGAACTATCAGATAAGTTAAGGGAAAAAATAAAAATGTTTTTGAATCAAATTGAAGGTTGGAGAAAAAAAGAAAAGTATTTAGGATTGGATGAATTAATATGGCAGATATATATGGAAACAGGATTTTATAACTATGTTAGTTTGATGAAAAATGGAGAATTAAGACAGGCAAATTTAAAATTACTTTTTGAGAAAGCAAGTCAGTATGAAAAGGTGAGTTATAAGGGATTATTTAATTTTATAAATTTTATAAATAAGTTGCAGGAAGAGAAAAGAAGTAATGATATGTCATCAGCAAAAGTTATAGGGGAAAATGACAATGTAATTAGGATTATGAGCATTCATAAAAGTAAAGGTTTAGAATTTCCTGTGGTATTTTTGTCAGATATGGGAAAACAATTTAATATAATGGATATGAATGAAAATATTTTATTGCACCAAGATATAGGAATAGGTACAAAATATAATGATAATGTGCGAGGTATAGAATATACTACAATGACAAGGGAGGCTATAAAAATCAAAACAAGAGAAGAGTTGTTATCAGAAGAGATGAGGGTTTTATATGTTGCTTTGACAAGAGCAAAGGAAAAACTTATTATAACAGGAATATCAAAGGATGTAGTAAAGGAGTTGGAACAAAAAGATAATTTTATAAAATCTTATAAGAATGTAAGTTCTAACAACAAGATTAATAAGGCTGTAGTATCAAAAGCAAAGTCATATTTAGATTGGATTGAATATGTGTATAAAAACAATGAGGAAAATATAGAAGATTTAGTAGAGTTAAAAATACTTACTAAACAAGAGGTTTTAAAAATGGTAAGTATGGAGCAAGAGGATAAAAAGGATATAGTTGAATTGATTGAAGAACAAGATATTGAAGATCATTTTGAAGTACATAAAATTTTGAATTGGAAATATAGGTATGAAAATGCGACGAGTATTCCAAATAAGACTTCTGTAAGTAAGGTAAAACAGATGAAAATTGAGAATATTCAAGGACAAATGATAAAGGAAAAAAAGAATTCTAAAGAAAAACAATCAAATTACACAGAGGAGATGACAGTCCCAAAGTTTCTAAGTAAAAATATTGATAGTATAAGTAATGCAAGTAAGGGAACGCTAATGCATTTAATTATTCAAAAATTGGATGAAAAAGAAGAGTATTCAACGCAAAAAATTAAGAATATTATTGATTCATTAATTCAAAGAGAAATCATCTTTGAAAATGAAGGAAGAGCAATTGATATAAATAGAATTTATGAATTTACGAAAACGGATTTTTTTAAAAATCTTAAAAAAGCAAGATTGCTAAGGAAGGAAGAACCATTTTATATAAATATACCTGCTAATGAAGTTTTAAAAGGGAATGAAAGAGAGAACATATTAGTGCAGGGAATAATAGATTTGTATTATATTGATGAAAATGGCAAGTTGATTTTAGTTGACTATAAAACGGATTATTATAATGAGTCGCAGGAGATTGTGAATAAATATACAGTTCAGTTAGAATTATACAAAAGGGCATTAGAAAAATCTTTAAATAGACGTGTTGATAAAACTATTATTTATTCACTATATAAAATGAAAGAAATAGAGGTTTTATAAACAAACCTTATACTTGATTTATACGATAATATGTGATATAATGCACGGGAGTAATGAAGGGAGAAAGTAATAATGATAGATTTTAAAAAGGAAATTACACAAAAAATTTCTAGAATCGTTAATATAGAAGTGGATAAATTAATACAATTTTTGGAGGTTCCGCCAGATAGTGAAAAGATGGGGGAATATGCTTTTCCTTGTTTTAAGTTAGCTAAGGAATTAAAAAAAGCACCGCAAATAATTGCAAATGAAATAAAGGAAAAAATGATATTACCAGATGAGGCTTTGGAAAGAGTAGAAGTTATAGGTGGTTACTTAAATTTTTATATAAATAGAGAAACTTTAATAAAAGAAGTTTTAAATGAATTTGAATTAAAGAAAGAGATGTTCGGCTCTTCAAAGGATGGTGCTGGAAAGAATATAGTTATAGATTACTCTTCTCCAAATATCGCGAAACCATTTCATATAGGACACTTACGCTCAACCGTAATTGGTGGCGCACTATATAATATTTATCAATTTTTGGGATATAAATCAGTTGGTATAAATCATTTAGGAGATTATGGAACTCAATTTGGAAAATTGATTGAAGGATATAAGAGATGGGGAAGTGAATATAAGCTAGAGGAAGGTCCAATAGATGTTTTAACACAAATCTATGTTAGAATAAATAACCTTTGTAACCAGGATGAGAATGTATTGAATCTTTGTAGGGATAATTTTAAAAAGTTAGAAGATGGGGATCCTTATTGTATTGAATTATGGGAAAAATTTAAGGGATTAAGTTTAAAAGAATTCCAAAAAGTATATGATTTATTTAATTGTAAATTTGATTCTTGGAAAGGAGAATCTTTTTACATAAATAAAATGCCTGAAATTATTGAAATGTTGGAAAAAACAGGCAAATTAGTGGAATCACAAGGGGCTAGAGTAATAGAGCTTGAAGAAGAATCTATGGTACCATGTATTATTGAAAAGACAAATGGTTCATCTACATATGCAACTCGTGATTTAGCTGCGATTTTATATAGGGCAAGAAATTATAATTATGAAAAAGCAATCTATGTTACATCTTATGAGCAGATTTTACACTTTAAACAAGTATTTGAAGTTGCAAAGTTGTTGGAAATGGATGATAGCTATAAGGAGAATTTAATTCATGTTCCTTTTGGAATGGTATTATTAAAAGAAGGTAAAATGTCCACAAGGGAAGGAAATATTATAAAATTAGAAGATTTGTTAGAGGAGGCTATTTGTAGAGCTACAAAGGTTATTGAAGAAAAAAATCCAAATTTAAAAAACAAGGAAGAAGTTGCGAGAAAAGTAGGCGTTGGGGCAGTTATATTTAATGATTTATCAAATAGTAGGATTAAAGATGAGATTTTTGATTGGGATACTATGCTAAGTTTTACAGGAGAAACAGGACCATATGTGCAATACATTTATGTTAGAACAAAGAGTATATTAGATAAAGCAGGATACATTCCTGGGTTTTCTGAAATAGATTTTTCAAAATTACAGGATAAATTTTCAATAGAAGTAATAAAAGTACTTTACTCTTTTGGGGACATAGTGAAGATTGCCGCTGAAAAAAATGAGCCATCAGTAATTTCAAGATTTGTTATTAATTTAGCTCAATCTTTTAGTAGTTTTTATACAGAAAATCGTATAATAGGAGAAGAAAAAAAGGTTAAAGATGCTCGTTTATATTTAACAAATCAAGTTGGGGTAGTTTTAAAAAAAGGGTTAGAGTTACTTGGAATAGAAGTACCAAGTGAAATGTAGATAGAAATATTTTCAAAATGCTTGAAAAAACAAATAAAGTATGATATATATTAAATGAGGAAAGAGTGATATGAAAAATATAAAGGATTTTGATTTAGATGAGTTAAAAAATGAGCTCATTGGATTAGGAGAAAAAGCGTTTAGAGCAGAGCAAATTTTTAAATGGCTATACATAGAAAAGGTAAGAGAGTTTGACGAAATGACTAACTTATCTTTGGAGTTAAGGGAAAAATTAAAACAAAATTATACAATGTGTAATTATAAAATATTAAAAAAACAGGAATCACCTGATGGGACTAAGAAATATTTATTTGATGTATTAGATGAAAATGCTATAGAGACAGTTTTAATGGAATATCATCACGGAAAAACGATATGTGTATCATCACAAATTGGTTGTAAGATGGGATGTAAATTTTGTGCATCGACTGGTATAAAATTTGTTAGAAATCTATCTTGTGGAGAGATAGTTGAGCAACTTATAGCAGTAGAGCAGGATACAAATTCAAAAGTTTCAAATATAGTATTTATGGGTATTGGGGAACCTTTCGATAATTATGAAAATGTAATTAAAGCAATAAGAATTATAAACAATCAAAAAGGAATAAATATAGGTGCAAGACATATTAGTGTTTCTACAAGTGGTATTGTTCCAAGAATATACGATTTAGCAAATGAAAATATACAATGCACGTTATCAATTTCGTTACATGCTACGAATGATGAAAAAAGAAGTAAAATGATGCCAGTGAATAATCGTTATAAAATAGAAGATTTAATCAAAGCATGTAAAGATTATATAAGAATTACGAATAGGAGGGTATCGTTTGAATATGCACTAGCAAAAGGAAATAATGACAATATAGAGGATGCAAAAGAATTGGTTAAATTATTAAGAGGGATGCTTTGTCATGTGAATTTGATTCCTATTAATAAAATAGAGAATGGAGAATATAATAAAAGTACAAATGAAAATATAATAAGATTTAGAGATTATTTAAATGAAAATGGGATAGTTGCAACAATTAGAAGGGAATTAGGAACAGATATTGATGCAGCTTGTGGACAACTAAGAAGAAAGAGTTTAAATAAATAGGAGGAGTTGTATGAGGACTTTTGCAAAGTCAGATGTTGGAAAAGCAAGAGAAGTAAATCAAGATTATTATTGTATGACGCAGCCAGATGAGAGAATAAAAATTTATATTGTTGCCGACGGTATGGGTGGCTACAAAGGGGGAGAGGTGGCAAGTAAACTTGCAGCACTATCAGCCAAAAGTTATATAGAAACACATTTTGACAATATTAAGTACGATAGGCAACAAATATTAGATCTGGTGAAGAATGCAGTAGAATATGCAAATATGGTGGTGTACGAAGAATCTAAAAAAGATAAAAATTTAGAGGGAATGGGAACTACAATAGATGTTTGTTTAATATACAATAATAAGGTTTACATAGGTCATGTTGGAGATAGTAGAGTATATAGAATTAGAAAAGATTTCATTAGAAAGTTGACCGTAGATCATAGCTATGTTGAGAAACTTATTAAAGATGGGAAGATAACAAAAGAGCAGGCTAAGAATCACCCTAAAAAGAATATGTTGTTAAAGGCGTTGGGATGTACAGCGTATGTAGAACCAGATGTGTATGTAAGAGGATTTATTCAAGGGGATATCTTGATATTGGCTTCTGACGGATTGACAAATATGGTTTCAGAAGAAAAAATATTCAAGGTTGTGAAAGAGAATAATATAATAAATGAAGAAGAAATTGTGACTAAATTAGTTGATGAAGCAAATAAGAATGGCGGATACGACAACATTACTGTTATAATAATAACTAAATAAAATTTATGATAAGGGAGAGAATATTCTATGAATTTGGAAAATAAAATTATAGGGAATAGATATAAAATATTAGAAAAAATAGGAACTGGTGGAATGGCAACTGTTTATAAGGCCAAATGTAACCTGCTTAACAGATACGTAGCAATAAAAATATTAAGAGAAGAATTTACAACAGATGAGGAATTTGTAAGAAAATTCAATGTAGAGGCACAAGCAGCAGCGAGTCTATCTCATCCAAACATAGTATCTATATATGATGTAGGAAAGGAAGGAAATTTGTACTACATTGTAATGGAATTAATACAAGGTAAAACATTAAAAGAAATTATAAAAGAAGATGGAGCCCTTCCATGGAAATGGTCTATAAATATAGCAATACAGATAGCGTCAGCTTTAGAAGTTGCACATAAAAATAATATAGTTCATAGAGATATAAAACCACATAATATAATAATAACGGAGGAAGGGATTGCGAAGGTAACAGATTTTGGAATAGCTAAAGCAGTTTCAAATTCAACAATAACAGCTTTTGGAAACACTATTGGTTCAGTACATTATTTTTCTCCAGAACATGCACGTGGAGGTTTTACGGATGGAAAAACCGATATTTATTCACTAGGAATTGTTATGTATGAAATGCTTACTGGTAGAGTACCTTTTGAAGCGGATACACCAGTATCAATAGCATTAAAACATATGCAGGAAAAACCAATAGAACCGTCAAAAATTAATCCAAATGTACCATATGCTGTGAATAAAATAATTTTAAAGGCTATTGAAAAGGAACCATCTTTGAGATACGCAAGTGCAAATCAAATGTTGAGGGATTTAAATTCTGCATTAAAAAATCCAACAGGAAAATTTGTAGAAGAGGAGGATTTTGACCACGGGTTTACACAAAGAATTTCAGTGGCAGAAATTGAAAAAAATATGAAAAATGGGAAAAAGAAGAGTAAGTTAAAACAATATTTTGAGAAACATCCAAAAATGAAAGTGGCTGCATTGATAATATCAGCAATTGTTATAATATTTGCAAGTTTTGGAATAACTTATGGAATTTTAGAATTAACAAGATTAGAGGATGTATATATACCAGACTTAGTAGGTAAAACTTTGGAGGAAGCGGAAACTATTTTAAAAGATTTAAAATTAGAATACGAGATAGAGGAAAGATTTGATAGTGAAGTAGAACTTGGAAAAATTATCTCACAAGACCCTTCTTATGTAGAAAATTACAAAATCAAGGAAAAAACATTGATAAAAATTGTTGTAAGTAAGGGAACAGAAATTGTTAAAGTGCCAAAACTAATAGGCCTAAAATATGAAGAAGCTGTTCAAAAATTAGAAGAGTTAAATTTAATAGCACAGAAAATAGAGGAAAAGAGCACAAAGGTACAAGAAGATTATGTTATTAAACAGGAAGTTAAAGAGGGGTCTGAAATAAATGCAGGTGAAACTGTAAAGGTTTATGTAAGTATAGGAACAGGAATAAAGCAAACTTCAGTACCATATGTTGTAGGAAAAAATGTTGATGAAGCAAAAAAAGAGTTAGAAGATAAGAAATTAAAAGTGGTAGTTGAGGAAGAAGAAACTTCATCAAAAAGTGCTGGAACAGTATTGAAACAAAGCGTAGATGCTGGTCAGACTGTTGATGAGGAAACTACAATAAAAATAACAGTAGCGAAATTACCTGAAACTAAAAGTGCGACAGTATTGGTTAATGTTAAGTCAATTACAGGAGGATATACATCAGAAGATGGAAAAACACAGAAGGTTACATTAACAGTTACCGTAAATGATTCAGAAATTTTTGATCAAGATGTAGATAAAAATAGTATAAATGTAAATGCTGGAAAAGCAACAGGTACAGGAACAGTAAAAGTAAAAGTTCTTATAAATGGAATAAAAGAAAGAGAAGAAGAGGTTGATTTAAAATCAAGAACTTCTATAACCTTAGACTAAAAAATGTTAGAGTGTTAGAAATTTTTCTAACCTCTAATTTCTAATTAAGGAAGGAGGATATGTTAGATTTATGCTAGCATGAGATAAGATGGAAATTAAGCAAATATTCTTAAAGTTTTTTGAAGAAAGAGGTCATAAAATAATACCGAGTGCGCCAATAATTCCAGAAAATGATCCAACGTGTTTATTTAATGTAGCAGGAATGCAACCATTGGTACCATATTTTAAAGGACAACCTCATCCAGAGGGAAAAAGGTTAGTGGATGTTCAGAAGTGTTTTAGAACAAACGATTTAGATGAGGTTGGAGATTCAACTCATCACACTTTCTTTGAGATGTTAGGAAATTGGTCTCTAGGCGATTATTTTAAAACAGAGTCAATAACTTGGAGTTTTGATTTATTAACCAAACATTTTAATATACCTGTAGAAAAATTGGCTGTAACAGTATTTAAAGGAAATAATTTAGTGCCAGCCGATAATGAAGCAGCACAAATTTGGGAAGGTTTAGGTATATCTAAGGATAGAATTGCTTTTTTAGATGAAGAAAACAATTGGTGGCCTAACATGGAATCTTTAGGACCTTGTGGGCCAGATACAGAAATTTTTTATTGGAGAAGCGAAAAGGAAATTCCAAAAGTATTTAATCCGGATGATGAAAACTGGGTAGAAATATGGAATAATGTTTTTATGCAATATTATCACAAACAAGATGGAACTTTTGAAGTTTTAGATAATAAAAATATTGATACAGGTTTAGGGGTAGAAAGGACAACTGCCATATTAGAAGGATTTACCGATAATTACAAGTCTTCAATATGGAAAGATGTGATAAGTAAGATAGAGGAGATATCAGGATTATCTTATAATAATTTAGAGTATACTAGGAGCATGAGAATAATAGCAGATCACATAAGGGCTATTGTTATGATTGCAGGGGATAATGCGGGAGTAAAACCATCTAATACTGATCAAGGATATGTTCTAAGAAGATTGATAAGAAGGACAATAAGGTATGCAAAGAAATTAAATATTGATATTAATAGTGACTGGGAACAAGAACTAGCTAAACTAATAATAGAAAAATTCAAAGGATATTATAAGGAGTTGGAATTAAATAAACAGGTTATTTTAGATGTCTTAAAAAATGAAAAGAATAAATTTAATAAAACTCTAGAAAAAGGGTTAAGGGAATTTGAAAAACTTGTTCAAAATATAAATGGGAGTATAATAAATAAGGATGATAGCTTTAAATTATATGATACTTATGGATTCCCAATTGAATTAACAGAAGAGTTAGCTAACGAGAGAGGGTTAAAGGTTGATATAAAAGGATTTGAAGAAAAATTTATTGAACATCAAGAAAAATCAAGAGCGGGGGCAAATCAAAAATTTAAAGGGGGACTTGCTTCAATAGGAGAGATGGAAATAAAGTATCATACGGCAACACATCTTTTAAATGCAGCTTTAAAAAATGTTTTAGGTTCACATGTACATCAAAAGGGAAGTAATATAACTGCAGAGAGAATGAGATTTGATTTTTCTCACGACACAAAGATGACAGATGAGGAAAAACAAAAAGTTGAGGAGTTAGTCAATGAGTACATAAAAATGGCAATTCCAGTAGAGAAATTTGAGATGAAGAAACAAGAGGCTATTGAAATGGGAGCAGAGGCCATGTTTATTGAAAAATATGGAGACATAGTAAATGTATATAAAATAGGAGATGTTTCACTGGAATTATGTGGTGGACCTCATGTATCAAATACTAAGGAACTAGGAATATTTAAAATTAAAAAAGAGGAAGCTAGTTCAGCAGGTGTAAGGAGAATTAAGGCTATTTTAATGTAAATATATATTAAAAATAAAATGGAGGAATATTATGGAGAATTGTTTATTTTGTAAAATAATAGAGGGAGAAATTCCATCACAGAAAGTATATGAAGATGATGAAATATTGGCATTTAAGGATATAAATCCAAAGGCAAAGGTTCATATTTTGGTAATACCAAAAAAACACATAGAATCACTAAAAGAGATATCTGTAGAGGATGAAAAACTAATATTTAAAATGCATCAAGTTTTAAATGTAATTGCAAAAGAACAAGGATTAGAGGATTATAACCTTGTAGTGAATTGTGGAAAAGGTGCAGGTCAGGAAGTAATGCACTTACATTTTCATCTATTAGGTAATCCATAAACTAAATAAAAAAGAGTAATTTTTATAAAAACTTTAACCTGTAACAATTTTTTGTTACAGGTTGGGTTTTTTTATGCCTAAAATGTGGGAAATTATTCATATATATGCATTAATCCGCCACATATTTCTTGGAGTATATATTATTTTTTGATTGGTCTCCAAGGCTCACGGGTATTCCTCCGCAGTCTGCGGGCCGGTCGACTCAACAAAAAAATAATATATACGTGAGCGTGTCGCTACTTTCTACTTTGTTTTAGAGTCATTTTTTCTAAAACCTTTAACCTGTGGAAAACTTTTTTCAAAACTTTTGTAATTTTTGTTGACTATTTGAAAAATAAATTTTATAATTAATTTATGAATAGGGGAAACCCTAAAACAAAAAATTAAAACAAGGAGGAAATTTTAAAATGAAAAACGGTATGA
>JAUNSP010000041.1:3450-13595 GCA_030539155.1 Clostridia bacterium | reverse complement strand
CAGACCCAAAAGTAAGAGCAGAATATGAAGCAAGACAGGAGGCTCTAAGGATGGAAGCCTCAATAAAACAGTATGGATATGAGCAGGGAGAAAAAGCTGGAATTAAAAGAGGCAGACAAGAGGGCGAAAAATTTGGAATTGAAAAAGAAAAAATACAGATTGCCAAAAAGATGAAAGAAAATAAAATGGATTTAAAACAAATATCTGAAATAACAGGATTATCAATTGAAGAAATAAAGAAATTATAGGAAAAAGAGTTCAGGCAATTCAAAAATTGCCCGAACTCCTTTTCCTAATATTCTTTAATTCTAAATGTATAGAGGGATATTCGGTAATTTTTTATCAATGCACACAGTTATCTTGTATCGATTTAGGTACTTTTGGAATGGAAAAAAAGGATGAAACAGGAGTTTATGCTGTGGCGGAAAGTGTACCGCAAAATTGCATTTTATATATAAAAGATGAGTCTATAAGGGACTGGATTCAAAATGTATTTAATTTAAATAATATTGAAGTTAGATAAAGATGGAATAATTAAATACACGAATTTTTAAAATTTATACACGAACCAAAATATGGCATGAAAATAGGTTTAAAATATCTAGAATCATGCCAATTTTTTTTTGATAAAACAAAAAATCTTTAAACTATAAGAATTTTTTGATTTTTTTTATAAAAACCCTTGATTTTTATAAAAAAGTGTAGTACACTTTAATTGTAGTGGAGAGAAGTGGCACAAAGTGGAGTAAAATGTAAATGAGGTGAAGCAAATGCTAATAGGTGAATATGAACATTCTCTTGATGTTAAAGGTAGATTGATTATGCCTTCACGACTAAGAGAGGATATAGGGGAAAAGTTCATTTTAACTAAAGGATTAGATGGATGCTTATTTGGTTTTGCATACAAAGAGTGGGAAATTTTTGAAGAAAAATTAAAAGCGCTTCCACTTACAAACAAAAATGCAAGAGATTTTACAAGATTCTTTTTATCAGGAGCAATAGAATGCGATGTCGATAAACAGGGAAGATTTTTGATAACAAATAATCTAAGGGAATATGCAAATCTCGGTAAAGAGGTTGTTATAGTAGGAATTGGAACAAGAATTGAAATATGGGATAAAGAAAAATGGGAAAAATATAACAACGAAAAGGAATTATCAGCAGATGAGGTTGCGGAAAATATGAATAATTTAGGTATATAACTTTTGAAAAAAAGATTATATAAATTTTACATAGGAATAAAGAAAAAAACAAATGAATTTTAAAATATACTAAAGATGAATAATAAAAGAACGAAAGATTTACCAATAAACAAGAATATAATCAAAAGAAGAGTATGTAATAAACAAAAGTTATGTGCTACAAAAGATTAAAAAAATTCTAAAGATAAAAATATGTGAGAGAGCACTTAACAGTTGATATTAAGTATCAACTGTTAGGTGGTATATAGAAATTGAGGTGTTTTATTTGGAATTTAATCATAAGCCCGTAATGTTATGGGAATGTATAGAAGAATTAAAAATAAAACCAAATAATATATATGTAGATGGAACATTAGGAGGGGCAGGCCATAGTAGAGAAATCGCAAGAAGATTATCCAATAAAGGATTACTGATTGGGATAGATAAAGATGAAGATGCTATAAGGGCTGCTAAAAATAATTTAAAAGAGTATGGAAATATTAGGTACGTATATGGAAATCATGATAATATAAAAGAGTTATTAATAAATGAAAACATAAAAAAAGTTGATGGTGTTTTGTTAGATTTAGGCGTGTCATCGTATCAGTTAGATGAAAGAAATAGAGGATTTAGTTATTTAGGAAGTGCTATACTTGATATGAGGATGGACAAGTCTCAAGAACTTACAGCTGAAAAAATCGTGAATTCATACACCGAGGAAGAATTAGTAAAAATATTATTTGAGTACGGAGAAGAAAAATATTCAAAAATAATTGCAAAAAATATCTGTAATCAAAGACAGGAAAAACCAATAAGAACAACAGAGGAATTAGTAAGAATAATTGAAAATTCGATTCCAAAATCAAAACAAAAGGATGGTCATCCAGCAAAAAGAACTTTTCAGGCATTGAGAATAGAAGTAAACGATGAATTAAGACCACTATATAATACAGTTAGAAATTGCATTGATTGTTTAAATGTAGGTGGAAGATTGTGTATAATTACTTTTCATTCTCTGGAAGATAGAATTGTAAAAAAGGCATATGTTGATGCACAAGGAAAATGTACTTGCCCTAGTGACTTACCATATTGTGTATGTAATTTTAAATCGTTTGGTCAAGTCGTAACAAGGAAACCTATAATAGCAAGTAAGGATGAAATTCGAGAAAATAGTAGAGCAAAGAGTGCAAAATTAAGAGTTTTTGAAAGAGTATAAACCTATGAAATGAGGTGTAAAAATTATGGCAAATGGTCCGATAGGATACGAATACGGAACAAGCCCAAGAAAAATACAATATCAAGAAAATGAGAAAACAAGAAGAAATAATAGACAAAAAAACACGAAAGTAATGACAAAAAAAAGGAAACATAGATTAACATCAAAAGAAAAGTTTATATTTTATTTAGCGGTAACATTTTCGATTGTATTAGTTGTAAGTTATAGAAATTCACTAATTACAGAGGAATTTAATTTAAAGGAAAAAAATAAAAAAGAATTAAGTGCTTTGGAGAAGGAAAACGAACAGTTAAGAGTGAGCATAGAAAGTAGTCTTAATTTAAACAATATTGGTGCGGCAGCAAAGGAACAATTAGGAATGCAAAAATTGGATAACAGCCAAAAGGTGTATATAAGTCTTCCAAAAAAAGATTATGTCGAGGCGGCCACTGAGGAGGTTATAATTGAAAAAGAGACATCATGGGGGCAAAAAATAATAGACAAAATAATAAAAAAATAAGGGGGAAAATTAAAAATGAAAAATTCAAAGGTATTACACTAATAGCATTAGTTATAACAATTGTAGTTATGCTTATTTTAGCAGGAATCGCGATTAATTTAAGCTTAGGGGATAATGGTATATTTTTAAAAGCGAAAGATTCAAAAATAAAAACAGAGTTAGCATCAATGAAAGAAAAAGTTGAACTAGAAAGGGCAAGTGTTGATTTAAGTATGCTTTCAATCTCAAACTTTGATGGGACACTTCCAACAGGAAATTTCAGCAATATTATTCCAGAAAAGTGGGCTGATAGTTTTATAGTAGGAACTGATGGGACACTTACATTTATAGGCGAAAGCGGAAGTGAACTTGAGGAGCAAGTAGATGCAATAGGTGGAATCGAAAAGATTAATGCTGGGAATAAAGTTTTGTTAGGAGAGATTAAAAAACTTTCAGAATTAGCTATAGATTATAAAGCAGAACATTCTGGAGAATCTAATGCGGATGCTGTTGAATTAGCGTTAGAGTATTTGAGGATTAAAAGATATACTACGCCAGAGTGGGGGTTCTTTACTAGAGCAAGCACATCACCTTTTAAGGATACTGTAGGAACGCAAGTAAACATTGATTCAAATGCAATGTGGGTAGATCCAATTACGGGAGAGAATATTGATCTGATTCATATGATGGCAACTTTAAATGCGTACAAATTTCCAACCATATTTGATGATCAAGATGATACAACTGGATGGGCAGGAGATTTAACAACTTTGGCAAAACAGGTAGAGGAAGATAATCCTGATACAACAGAAGTAAAGGCACATACAAATTCATTATTGGCAGCAGGTGTGGAATCTAGTTTTGGACTAGCAGATATGTTGGCGGATATAGATTCTAGAAATATTAGGGAACTATGGGAAGGCGAGGATAGTTTATATAACGTGATTTTAAATTATTATTATGGTACAAATAGAAATGTTTGTAGTGCAAGATATAGTAGTTTTAATAGTGAATATGAGAATGTGGGAGAACATGCAGAATCAATGGTAGATTGGATGTTAGCTTCCACGGGAGATGCAATTAATGAGGAACTAAAAGACATAGTTATACAATGTTTTGTTGATTATATAAATAATAATCTAGAAATAAAATAATATATCAAAAAGGACAATAGGAGCAAGAAATCTTAAAAGATTTCTTGCTCCTATTATGGTAAAAAGGCATTGGAAACATATTATTTATTCAAGTAATAAATGATATAATATTAGAATAATATTTAAGTATTAAAATAGGTTTGAATGGAGAAGGAGTTGTTTTATGAAAAAGAAAGATAAAAAGAGGTTACTAAATCGATTACTTCCTAAGATTAATCAACAGAAAGATTTAGAGAGGGTAAAAAAGAGAAGAAAAGTAAATCCAAAAAAAATTGAAAAGGAAAATAAAATAAAGGCAGTAGAAATAGGGGAAATAAGAAGAAAAAAGAGGATGAGAAATGGTTTTTTTATAGTATTCTCATTATTAATTGTATTAATAATGAGAATAGGTTGGATCCAAATAATAGGAGGAAGTGAGTTACAAACAAAGGCATATCTACAACAAACATCAAATAGAAAAATAAATCCTAAAAGGGGTACCATTTATGATGCCACTGGACAAATAGAACTTGCGGTAAGTTCAACTGTTGAAACAATAACAGTAAATCCTGTGAATATTAGTAAGGAAAATAAGGAAAAAGTAGCAAGAGTTTTATCTGAAATGTTTGAATTGGATTATGAAAAAGTTTTAAAAAAGGTTACAAAGAGAAGTTCTATAGAAACAATAGTAAAGAAAATAGAAAAAGAAAAGGCAGATGCTTTGCGACTATGGATGAAGGAAAATAATATAACCTCTCGGTATTAATATTGATGAAGATACAAAAAGGTATTATCCATACAATAGTCTAGCATCTCAAGTAATAGGATTTTGCGGAAGCGATAATCAAGGATTGGATGGTGTTGAAGCACTTTACGAAAGTGAGCTAAAAGGAAAACAAGGGCAGATAAAAAAGATAACAAATGCAAAAGGGGGGGAGATTAGGCAAGAAACTGAAAATTATGAGGATGCAATTGACGGAAATAATCTAGTATTAACGATTGATGCAACTATCCAAGGAATTGCGGAAAAGTATCTACAGGAGGCGTGTATAGACAATGAATGTACAGATGGTGGAAATATAATAATAATGGATCCACGAAATGGCGATATTTTAGCAATGGCAGGATATCCTAATTATAATTTGAATCAACCATACGAACCAAATAATGATGAACTTAAAACAATATGGGAATCATTAGAACAAGGGGAAAAAACCAAATATTTACAAGCTATGTGGAGAAATAAGGCCATATCTGATACTTACGAACCAGGTTCTACATTTAAACTTTTAACGGCTTCAGCAGCATTAGAAGAAGGACTCACCACAACTGATAAACAAGGAGAATTTTGCTGTACAGGAGGAATTGAGGTAGCAGGTGTTAGGATAAAATGTTGGAGATATTATAGACCTCATGGTAGTGAAAGCCTAAGAGAGGCGTTGATGAATTCATGTAATCCAGTATTTATTGGATTAGGGCAAAAGATAGGGATAGAAAAATATTATGATTATTTAGAAAAATTTGGAATGTTGGAAAAAACTAAAATTGATTTATTAGGCGAGGCAAATAGTATATTTTTAGCGGAAGAAAAAGTGGGAGCAATTGAGTTAGGAACTATAGCATTTGGACAAAGATTTGAGGTAACTCCTATACAAATGGTAAGAATGGTTGGAACTATTGCAAACAAGGGAACGAGAGTACAGCCACGTGTTGTAAGAAAAATTATTGATTCTGAAACTGGGGAGGCAAAAGAAATTCCAGTCGTAGAGGAAAAAAATGTTATTTCTGAACAATCGGCGAATGATGTGCTTAGTATGATGGGAACGGTTGTTGAAATCGGAACGGGAAAGAACGCCCAAGTTCAGGGATATTCTATAGGGGGAAAAACAGGAACTTCTGAAGATGGAGTAAATACAAATAAATATATTACATCTTTTGTAGGAGTATCTCCAGTGGAAATACCAGAGCTTGTGATATTAATTACTTTATATAATCCCACAGGAGAAGGGGGACACCAAGGAGGGGGCGTTGGAGCACCAATTGCGGCAAATGTTTTGGGAGAAGTTCTACCATACTTGGAAGTAAAAAAGGATAATTATAAGGAAGGAGAAGAACCTCAAAATGTAAGTGTTCCAAATATTTTAGGAATAACAATAAAGGAGGCGAAGGAAAAATTAGAAGAAATTGGATTAGGAATAGATATTGTAGGGGAACATTTACCTACTGATATGGTGACTAAACAGGTACCAAATGCAGGGATAAATTTAAGGCAAGGGACAAAAGTAATAGTAACAAAATAAAAAACAAAAAATTTAATCAAAGGGTATACAAAAAAAAAAAATTGTTATATAATGTAGAAGTAAATTCAGATATGGGCTTATGCCTTAAAGAGAAGGAAGGTTTTTGATATGGAATTAAATAAAATTTTATCAGGTTTAGAAGGATTAAAGGTAAGGGGTTCTTTGGAAACTAAAATAAAACAGGTTGAATCAGATTCAAGGAACATAGAGAAAGATAGTTTATTTGTAGCTATTAGGGGATTTGATACAGATGGGAATGATTATATTATGTCTGCAATAGAAAAGGGAGCAATAGCAGTAATGGTACAGGAAGGAACAGATACAAAGATGCTTAAACAAATTCCAGAAGACATTGTTGTAATTATTGCGAAGGATACAAGATATGCACTTGCAATTTGTGCGTGTAACTTTTATAAAAATCCATCAAAAAAGTTTAAATTAATAGGTATAACTGGAACAAAGGGCAAAACAACAACATCATATATGATAAAGGAGATTTTAGAAAAATCTGGAAAGAAAGTTGGACTTATTGGTACAATAGCAACATATATTGGTGACAGGAAGGTTGAGGAAAATAGCAGAACTACACCTGAGAGTATAAAATTACAAAAGTTATTTAGTGATATGCAAAAGGCAGAGTGCGATGTAGTTGTTATGGAGGTTTCTTCACAAAGTTTAAAACTGAATAGAGTTACAGGAAGTGATTTTGATATTGGCATTTTCACCAATTTTTCAGAGGATCATATTAGTCCAAAAGAACATCCTGATATGCAAGATTATTTTAATTCAAAGTTAAAACTTTTTGATATGTGTAGTAAAGGAGTCATCCTTAATGCAGATGATGTATACACAGTTAAGGCTAAAAGGATGATAAATAATGAAGAAATTATTACTTATGGAATTGATAATGGTTGTGACTTTCTTGCTAAAGATATAACCATAACAAATTCTTATGTGGATTTTAAGGTAAGATTGCAAGATAGAAATGAGAGAGTTAAAACATGTATTCCAGGAAGATTTAGTATATATAATTCATTAGCAGCAATAGCAGCTTGTACAAAAATTGGATGTAGTGTAGAAAATATAAAGGAAGGTTTGGAAGAAGTTAGAGTTCCTGGTAGAAGTGAGTTAGTGGATAATGATAAAGAATTAACAATTATGATAGATTATGCTCATTCACCAGAAAGTTTAGAGAGAATAATAAAAGCGGTGAAGACATACACTAGAGGAAGGGTTATAGTAGTATTTGGTTGTGGAGGAGATAGGGACACAAGTAAGAGAGCTATCATGGGAGAAATCTCTGGAAGGGAAGCTGATTTTACGGTAATTACATCAGATAATCCACGTACAGAAAATCCAGAAAAAATTGTAAAACAGATAGAAGAAGGAACGAAGAAGACCAATGGAAAATATAAATGCATAGTAGATAGAAGAAATGCTATAAAATATGCTATATCTATGGCAAATAAATTAGATATTATAGTTTTAGCTGGTAAGGGACATGAAACATATCAAGAAATAAATGGAACAAATAATGATTTTGATGAAAGAAAAATCATAAAGGAAATTTTAAATCAAAAGTAAGAATATATATTAAAAGAGGAGAGAGAAGTTTGGAAACACAGATAAAAGTATTATTATTATCATTTGGAATCACAGTAATATTATCATTATTTATAATACCAATACTCAAAAAATTAAAAGTAGGTCAGATTGAAAGGGAAGAAGGTTTGAAATCACATTTAAAGAAGCAAGGAACACCTACAATGGGCGGAATAATAATGATGGTTGCAATTACAATAGTTTCAGTTTTGATGTTTGTATATTATAGGACTAGGGAATTTGAAGTTGCAAAGAACCTAATTCCGTTGGTTACCGTTCTTTTGGGATTTGGAATTATAGGATTTTTGGATGATTTTAGAAAATTGAAATTTAAAAATACGGATGGATTAAAACCAGCGGTAAAAATGTTAGGTTTGCTTATAATATCTGCTGCTTTTGTGGTATATATTACAAAAGTTTTAAATATAGGAACAGACATATTTATTCCTATTGCAAAGACTTATTTTACCCTACCACTATGGATTTATATACCATTTGCAATTTTTATTTTGCTAGGAACAACTAATGCAATAAATCTTACAGATGGCGTAGATGGATTAGCAACCAGTATTACAACAATAGTTGTTACGTGTCTAACGATGATTTCATTGATGTTGGGAGATTTTAAAGAAATTACTATTATAGGAAGTCTTATAATAGGAACATGTTTAGGATTTTTATTATTTAATCTAAAACCTGCTAAAGTAATGATGGGAGATACAGGTTCGCTTATGTTAGGTGGTGCAATAGCCTCAATAGCCTTGTATTTAAAATTACCATTGCTATTAATAATTATTTGTATTATCCCTATTATAGAAACTTTTTCTGTAATGATACAGGTGTTTCATTATAAAAGAACAGGTAATAGAGTATTTAAAATGGCACCTATACACCATCATTTTGAATTGTCGGGATGGAATGAAAACAAAGTAGTTTCGGTGTTTAGTATAATAACTTTAATTGCATGTATTGTAGGAATTAACATCATTTAGTTAAATAGGAGGTGGATAAAATTAAACAGGTTAAGAAAACGAAATTTATTAATGGTCAATTTGATTTTATATTATTAATGGTAGTACTTTTATTATTAGCATTAGGAATAATCATGGTATTATCAGCTAGTGCTCCATCCGCTTTATCTGAGACTGGAAATAGCTATACATATTTTAATAAGCAATGCTTATTTGCAATAGGTGGAATAATTTTAATGATTATTCTATCTAAAGTTGATTACAGAATTTATAAGAGATTTTACAAATTGTCCTACATAATATCCGTTGCTTCATTATTGCTAGTAGTAATTCCTGGACTAGGGATAAGTGTAAATGGTGCAACAAGGTGGATAAATCTAGGGTTTACTCAGTTTCAACCTTCGGAATTAACAAAAATAGGATTAATTGTTTTTTATGCAGGTTACCTTACAGATCATAAAAGGGAATTAAATACGTTAAAGGGTGGATTTATTAAACCTGTATTGCTATTATTACCAGCAATAGTGATTTTAGTACTTGTTCAAGACCACCTAAGCGTATGTATAGTACTAGTGGGAATTATTGCAACAATGATGTTGATGGCTGGTAGTAGAGTTAGAGATTTCTTATCTATTGGACTATCTTTAGGAGGTTTAGGAGTTGTAGGGTTGATAGCACTTGCAAAAGTCGCGAATATAGGTAAGTTTAGACTTGCTAGGATAACTACTTTTTTAGACCCTTGGTCGGATCCAACAGGAGCAGGCTGGCAAGTAATTCAGAGTTTATATGCTATAGGTTCAGGAGGATTGTTCGGGGTTGGATTAGGAGAGAGTAAACAAAAATATTTATATATACCAGAACCTCACAACGATTTTATTTTTTCTATATTAGCAGAAGAATTAGGGTTTATTGGTTGTACAGTAGTAGTAATTTTATTTGCAATATTTATTTGGAGAGGTGTAATTGCGGCAATGAAGGCACCCGATATGTTTGGAAGTTTGATTGCTATGGGAATAGTATCCTTGGTTGGAGTTCAAGTTGTAATTAATATTGCGGTTGTTACTTCTTCGATGCCTGCAACAGGAATGCCACTTCCATTTTTTAGTTGTGGAGGAACGGCACTTACAATTTTGCTTGCAGCGGTTGGGGTGTTACTTAATATTTCTAGGTCCAACTCAAAATTATAAAGATAAGCAAGCATCTTACGTCGTTATAAAAAACATAAATAAACTTCGACGTACCA
>JAUNSP010000041.1:0-3350 GCA_030539155.1 Clostridia bacterium | reverse complement strand
CTCTTTATAATTTAAAGAGTGCAAATTTAAGGGGAAGGATAAGCAAGCATCTTACGTCGTTATAAAAAACATAAATAAACTTCGACGTACCAACGTACGCCTTCAGCTTATTTAGTTTTTTATGCCTAGTAATATACTCACTTCTCTTTATAATTTAAAGAGTGCAAATTTAAGGGGAAGGATAAGCAAGCATCTTACATCATTATATGGTGGGTGGTCAGAGATTTAAATAAAGGAGAGATTTTATGAAAGTTGTTGTTGCGGCAGCGGGGACGGGAGGACATATAAATCCTGGAATCGCTATTGCTAATAAAATAAAAAAGGAAAATCCAAAAGCGGAGATAATATTTATTGGTACACAAAGGGGATTGGAAAATGATTTAGTTCCAAAGGCTGGATATAAATTAAAAACTATTGAGGCATATGGTCTTAGTAAGAAAATTTCTATACAAAATATCTCTAATATAATAAAAACTTTAAGAGGATTTAAACAAGCTGAGAAAATTATTGATGAAATAAAACCTGATTTAGTAATAGGAACGGGTGGATATATTTGTGGCGCCGTATTGACGGCGGCACACAATAAAAAAATACCGACAATGCTTCATGAGAGTAATGCTTTTCCAGGAACTGCGGTAAAGATGCTTGCAAAAGATACGGATACTATTATGGTTGGATTTAAAGAGGCAAAAGATTTTCTAAAAAAGGCAAAAAGGGTAGTTGTTACTGGAACACCAACTAAAATTAAAAATTTGCACTTAACGGATGAACAGAAAAAAGAAGTTAAATTGCAAATGGGATTAAAGGATGATAAACCGGTTGTTTTAATTTTCGGTGGTAGTCAAGGGGCAAAAAGGATTAATGATGCTATTATGGAAATTATTAGGGAAAAAAGAAATAGAGATTACCAAATAATATGGGCAGCAGGTCCTAATCAGTATGATGGAATTAAACAGGAACTGGAAAAAGATAATATAAACATAAATAATATATGTGGAATTAAAATAGTTCCATACATATATAATATGCAAGAGATTATGAACGCTTGTGACCTAGTGGTTGCAAGGAGTGGGGCGATGACGATAACGGAAATTGCAATAGTACAAAAACCAGCGATTTTTATTCCGTTACCAAGTAGATCGGCTAATAGACAGGAAGATAATGCAAGAGTTTTAGAGAGAAAGGGTGCTGCAAAGGTAATTTTAAATGAAGAGTTAAATGGAGATGTATTATCAAAAGCAATAGATGATATAGTGGTAAAACAGGATAAGGCTTCTGTTGAACAGATGGGAAAAAATGCAAGTACTATAGTGATTGAAAATGTAGAGGATAAGATATACGAAGAGGTAAAAAGATTAATTGGAGAAATAGAGAAATTATAGAAAAATAGTTTATTAGGGAGAAAAAACAAATAAAAAGCAAGAAGTTTATCTTGCTTTTTTTATAGCTGTATGGTAAAATATGGATTATAGGGGAATCGCATCTTAAAAGTTGCAGAAGGGAGGTACATGATGTTTGGAAAACAAAAAAAGAAAAAATTTTTACGGTTATTTTGGGAAATCAAAATCCACTTATACTATAGGAGAAGAGGAGAAAAAGTATTATTTGGAAAGACCAGGACCAAGACCAGTTTCAATTGGAAATGAATTTTTTAGAGAAATAAGAGAAAAAAATTATTTTTATATTGATAAAAGTTTGTATATAAAAAATATTATTGATGATGCAAGTAAAGTTATTTTAATTACAAGGCCACGAAGATTTGGAAAAACTTTAAATATGGATATGTTAAAATGTTTCTTTAACATAGAAGAAGATTCGAGAGAAATATTTAAGGGATTAAAAATAATGGAGCAAGGTGAAAATTATACAAATTATTTAAATTCTATGCCAGTAATATATTTAACTCTAAAAGATGTTATGGGTGGAAGTTTTGAAACAATGATAGCTTTATTAAAAACCTGTATTAGTAATATGTATAAGCAGCATAATAATTTATTAGATAATAAGAAATTAAGAACACAACAAAGAGAAAGAGTAAGAAAATACATAGATAAAGAAATGGAAAAAGAGGAGCTATTATCATCAATAAACGAATTGGCTGAACTTTTAGAAAGTGTGTATGGCAAAAAAGTTTTACTGTTACTTGATGAATATGATGTTCCTTTACAAAATGCCTATGTGTCAGGATTTTACGAAGAAGCAATAGAATATTTAAAAATATTTTATGCAAATAGTTTTAAAGGAAATGCATATATAGAAAAAGCAGTACTTACCGGAGTTTCAAGAGTCTCTAAAGAGACAATTTTTAGTGGATTAAATAATATAGAAGTATATACAGTTATTAATGATAATATTTATGGAAAAGATTTTGGAATGGTAGACGAAGAGGTGGAGAAAGCATTAGAAGAATTTGAATTAGAGAAAAATAAAAAGGAAGTAAAAAAGTGGTATGATGGATATAAAATAGGAAATACAGAAGGAATTTACAATCCATGGAGTTTAACAAAATATTTGAAAGATAAGCAAATTCAAGCATATTGGGTAAATACTAGTTCAAATGATTTAATTAAATTAATTTTTAAGAAGTCAGTAAATGCAAAGCAAATGTTGGAAAAACTTTTAGAAGGTAAAAAAATAGAAGTAACAATAAATGAAGAAACCGTTCTAAAAAATATTGAGAGAAATGAAGAAAACATGTGGGGACTTTTAGTTGGAACTGGATATTTGAAAATAAATAAAATTTTAAATATAAAACAGGTAAATGTAAAAACATGTTTAGTTGAAATTCCAAATGAAGAGATTAAAAGATTATTTGAATCTATAATAGAATTGTGGTTTTTAAATAAGGCAGCATGTGCTGATTTACAAGACCTTTTGAGTGATTTAATAAATGGAAAGTTTGATGAATTTGAATATAAATTCCAAAGGCTAGTGATAGAAATGTTTAGTTATATGGATGTTGGAATTGATACTGCAGAAAACTTTTATCATGCATTTGTTTTAGGTTTATTAGTAGGCTTAAAAGATACACATACAGTAGTCTCTAATAGAGAATCAGGGTATGGAAGATATGATATAATGGTTAAACCAAAGGACAAGGATCAAATTGCTTTTATTATGGAATTTAAAGTTGATAAATTTGATAAAATAAAAGATTTAGATACAATAATTGAATCTGCGTTTAATCAGATTGAAGAGAAAAAATATGAAACAGAATTAAGAAATGAAGGATATACAAATATATCTAAAATGGCTTATAGTTTCAAGGGAAAAGATTGTAAAATGGCAATAAGGTAAAAAAATATCTACTAAATATGTTGATATACCTAAATTATTTATTACATTCCTTG
>JAUNSP010000040.1 GCA_030539155.1 Clostridia bacterium | reverse complement strand
ATTTTATGTAAATTATGTGAAAGTGCCAATTTTATATGTGAAAATGAAAAAAGCATATAAAGTATATGAAAAATGACATCTTACATATAAAGTGAAACAAAATGAGTTTTGTATATTAAAATTAATTCAGGTAAGAGATAGTAATAAAAAAGGAGATATAATGATAGAGGGAATATGCAAGATTATTACAAAGAGAATTCGAAAAGAAATGCCTGAAATGGATGATGAAAAAGCGGAGATAATACAATATGGCCTTGAAATGATAGTGGGAGAATTTCCTAAGATATTTCTAATATTTATAATTGGTTATTTATTAGGAATTGGAAATTTGACATTAATATCATTCTTCTCAATACTTCCATATAGAACTTTTTCAGGAGGATTTCATTTAAAAACACATATAGGGTGTATTATAGGTTCTACATTATTCTTTTGTGGTAATGTAATGATAAGTAAATATTTATTTTTTATAAATGGGAGTGTAAAATTATTAAGTATAGTGTTAATATGGATTTTTAGTATGATAATGATAAAATTATATGCACCTGCAGATACGGAAAATGTACCAATATTATGCAGTTCGCAGAGGAAAAAACAAAGAATATTATCATATATAACTATGACTATTACTTTAATTGTAGCACTATTATTACACAATAGGTTATTATCAAATATCTTAATAGTGGGTACTTTATTTCAAAGTTTATCAATCAGTAGATTAATGTATAAAATAACAAAAAATAAATACGGGTATGAAGCATATGAGATGGAAACATGAGGTTAGAATATTTTATAGAGTATTATGCCGGCAATACTTTATACTATATATATAAATTTTACAAAAAAGGGGGGATTAATTATGGTAAAGAAAATAGCAAAAGTTGCAGAAAAATATGCAAAAGTATCTAACAATGCATGTATATTCACAGTTTTACATCAACCTAAGATGCCAAAATGTTTAGTAAAGAAAGATAAATAATTAATATGTAAGTTTTATAATATAAATAGCAAAACCTGAATTTTAGTAATAAAATTCAGGTTATTATGTTATAGAAGATAAAAAACTTCTTATAATTTATATATTTCTAATTGTTGTATAAAAAATGTTTCATTTTTTGTTGTAAATAGTGATATATTTTTATTCTTGTTTAAGATTTGGTTTACTTGCCATAAACCAAGGCCTGTATTTCCAGGTTTAGTTGAATAATCTTTATCAAATATTTTTAAAGTATCCAAGTTTTTGTCATTATATGTATTTTCAATTATAATTAACTGTAGATTTTTTCTAGTTTCTTGTCTCATGGTAACATTTATTATTTTATTTTCACATTCTTTACTAGCTTCAATTGCGTTATCTAAAAGGATACCTAAAATCCTTGTAAACTCAAAAATTTTCATATTTATTTTATTAAGATTCATAAAGATTTCAAGATTTATCTTTATTCCAAATTCATCTGCAATATGGTATTTTGAGGCAAGTATTCCGAAAATAGAAGGCTCATTTATTACTTCAGGATTTAAGGTAGATAAATTATTTACCTTTTTATAATCTTCTGATAATTGTGCATAATATGTTTTTAGTCCTTCTACATCTTCTCTACCAATGTAACCACCAATTGCTTGAAGTATATTACCAAAATCATGTCTAAAGGTCCTTAAAGTATCCTGCAACAAAGTAAGTGTTTTATTATATAACTCTAGCCTTTGGATATCACGAGTTGCAACTTCAAGAAGTGTTGTATTCTGTAAGTTATGCAAACTAATTAAGAAATATGCGGTTAAAGAAATTATACTTAAAACAGAAATTGTTAGTGGAAGTACGGAACTGTAATAGTATGTTAGATACAGTTGGATACTTATCGTAACAAATGCCAATAATACATTTAAGATAAAAATATGTTTTAATTTCCCTTTCATACTGCTGAGTATTTTTAAATTGATTTTAAATTTACTTGCTATTAAATAGAT
Source organism: Clostridia bacterium (assembly GCA_030539155.1). Classification (GTDB taxonomy): domain Bacteria; phylum Bacillota; class Clostridia; order TANB77; family CAG-508; genus JAUNSP01. The sequence continues at coordinate 12,092 of JAUNSP010000040.1, read as the reverse complement.
GATAAAAGAAATAAGATAGATTAGTCCCATAGAAAGCAATCTATAAGCTGGTATTGTCTGTATCATTTCAAGGGTAATGCTAGAAAGATTTGACAACAGTGATACAACTAAGACCTCAATAGGAGTCATAATCAATGCAGGGAGGATACTGGCTATTGATGTTTTTACAACTGTTTTTCTAAATATTAACCATATTATAATAAATGAAAACAGTATATTAAAGAGAATTCCTGAATATGAAGGTGCTATTACTTTAGTAATAATTGAGAAAATTGATAGTATCAAAACATATAAGAGCTTCTGTTTTCGTGTTGCATTAAATTTAAGTATGGTAGTAAAAAGTAACATACTTATAAAAGCGTCTAAAAAATAGATTGGAATTAATAAATGTTTAATTAATTCCGGATTTGGTGTAATTAGTGCAGTTAAAATTTCCATTATAAAAAACCTCCATTAGTGTATTTTTGTATTTTGGCCCGATAAAACATCGGGATTTATTTTCAAATGAGATAGTTTGATTTTTAACATCTACATTAGAAATGTTTTGCGTATTTACTATGTATGATTTATGACATCTGATAAAATTTTTAGGCAAGGTTTTCTCAATTTTTGAAAAAGAAGTGTAATTCGTATATGTTTTAGTTCTTGTATGAATTATAGCTTTCATATTATCTTTTTGTATGTAGAGTATATCGTTTTCGTTAATAAAGATGCGATTTGCAATAGATATGAATTTTTTGTTTTCATTATTGATATCTTCAAATAATCTGATAGTTGTAGATTCTAATTTTTCAATGGTAACAGGCTTAGGTAGAAAATCAAAAGTTTTAACTTTATAAGCCTCTAATATATATTCTAAATAAGCAGAAGTAAAAATAATATACACACTTTTATTTTTTTCTCTAACTCTGCCGTGCAAGTTCTAATCCTGTAAGAGGTGCCTTTAGATTAATATCTAAGAAAAGCACATCGACGGGATTGGTTTCAATATAGTCTAAGAACTCCTCATAATTAACAGTAGAAAGTCCAATTTCAGCAGGGAAATTGTGCTTAGTAATAATTAATTCTAACATTTTTTCCAATTTTTGGAGAACGGCGAAGTTGTCATCACATAGTACAAATTTTATCATATAACATGGCCCCTTTTTATAATATAAATAGCATAAGGTATTTCTATTAATATAATAATTCATAAAAGAAGGATTGTCAATAAAAAATATGAAAAAATAGCAATTTATGTAAGTTCTAAACACCAAAAAACCTGTAAATATAGGGAGAGTAGAATATATATTTATAAAAATCTACACTAATTAAATGCCAAAAGTTTTTCTAAAATTTGAACAGCATTAGTTGCGGCTCCCTTTCTTATATTATCAGCAACAACCCATAAATTAATGCCTGATGGTACGCTATAGTCTCTACGAATTCTACCGATAAAAACATTATCATGCCCTGTAGCAGTTGCTGCAAGGGGGTATAAGTTATTATCTGGATCATCATAAATGGTAATATTTTTACTATGTTTTAAAGTATCAATTAAATCTAGTAATTCAAAGTCTCTTTCAAATTCAATATTTATAGATTCACTATGGGAATTAAAAACTGGAACTCGGACACAAGTAGCCGTTATATTAAGATGTGGGGCATTTAAAATTTTTCTTGTTTCATTAATCATTTTTTCCTCTTCCTTTGTATAACCGTTCTCCAAAAAAGTATCAATATGTGGCAGACAGTTATTGAATATAGGATGGGGAAATTTAGTTAAAATACTATTGCCATTAATACCATTTTTTAAGTCATCAATACCTTTTATACCTGCGCCAGAAACCGCTTGATATGTAGAATAAACAATTCTTTTTACATTATATTTTTTATGCAGTGGGGCAATGGCAACAATAGCCTGGATTGTGGAACAGTTTGGGTTTGCAATTATTCCTTTATGTTTAGCGATATCATTACTATTTACTTCTGGAACAATTAAAGGAATGTCGGTAACCATTCTAAAATGGCTACTGTTATCAATTACAACACACCCAGTTTTCGCCGCAATTGGCGCATATTTTTTTGATATTTCTCCTCCAGCACAGAAAATTGCATAATCGAAATTTTCATTAAAGCAATCTTCTGATAATTCCATTATGGTATAGTCATTTTTCATAAAGTTGATTTTACTTCCTGCAGATTTTTTAGAAGAGAATAAAAAATATTCAAAACTTTCTAGATTCCTTTCCTCTAAAACTTTAAGAACTGTTCTACCGACAACCCCTGTAGCACCAACAATTGCTAATTTATTCTTTTTCATTAAATCACCTCTTGAATAATTATATGGAATAAATTAGAATTTATGAAGAGTAATATATACTCCAAGCAAAATGTGGAGGATAACCTGTAACTGTTTTATAAAGAAATTGAGGAATATCTATTGACTATTGCACAAATTAATTCTATAATTAATTTGCGTATAAGGGATAACCTTAAATAGAAAGTAGGAGGAAAAAATTTGAATAAAGGCATATTAAAAAATATATTGAAAGGTGTTTTAGTTTTTATTTTAGTTATAATTGCTTTTATATCTTTATTATATTTAACATCTTTAATACCAACCAAATATTTGGAGAAAAATGTAAAAGAATCGGCGAATATTTTATTAAATGAAAGTAATCGAAAGAAAGTATATATTCCGTATAAAAATATAACAATGCAGTTCGATAATTATACAGATGCGTTAATGATAAATACAGCATATTCTATTGATACATCAACTCCACTGTATTCTGTATTTACAGCTAAGAAAAATTACATACCTAATATAACAAAGACTATACAGCAGGACTCTGTGAGTGAGTTGAAGTCTGCCTCAAAATATAAATATCATAATGAAGTGGGAGAATTATACGATACAGCAAATAACAATATAGAGGAATCTTTTGAGTATGCAAGATACTGGCATGGGTATTTAATTTTCTTAAGACCAATGCTAGCGATATTTAATATAAATGTAATTAGAATTATTGCTATCACAATATTTGCAATTTTAGGAATGATATTATTTGCTTTATTATTAAAAAAATTTTCAATATATACTGCGATATTTTTTATTATTGGATTAATAGGAGTTGAATATTTTTATATTGGTATTTCATTACAGGGAATGTTTGTATTTTTTATAAGTTTAATTACATCAATTTATATTTTAATTAGGGAAGATAAAATAAAATCAATTTGTATGTGCTTTTTTATGGTGGGAATGTTTACAAATTTTCTAGATTTTCTCACTGTTCCAATAGTAACTTATGGAATTCCATTAACTATATATTTTCTAATACAGCAAAAGGAAAGAAATTTAACATATAAAGAGATTATTATAATTTTTATGAAGACAGGAATAACTTGGTTTTTAGGATATTCCATAACATGGGTGACAAAGTGGGCTTTAATGGATATAATGTATGAGAGAAATCTAATAGAAGTATCATTAGGGCAAGTTATGTATAGGTCAACTGGAAATGGAGCTAATTATTCGTATTTAAAAGTATTATTTAATAATTTATATTATGTTATAGTACCATTATTTATCAATACTTTTATAGCTTTCTTTATAGAGATTTTTAACAAGAAATCAAAGATTAATAACCCAATAAATCAAAAAATTCCATATATAATAATATCAATAATCCCATTTGTATGGTATTCTATTTTAAAGAACCATTCATTGAATCATGCATTTTTTACGTATAGAAATTTAGTGTTAACAATTATAACAATACCTATTGCAATGATAGATTTTAGATTTTTGTACCATAATTGTAGGGATAATATAAAGTAATATATGTATATTGTTATAAATCATGGTTCATATTATAAGTAAAGTTAAAGAAGATAATGTTAAAATTATATAAAAATAAACAAAGGAGGGTCATATGGAAAAAATAGTTGTAATGATTCCTTGTTATAATGAGGAACTTACTATAGGAAAAGTAATAACAGATTTTAGAAGAGAGTTGCCCACAGCAGAAATATATGTTTATGATAATAATTCAAAAGATAATACTGTTGAAATTGCTAAATCGATGGGGGCAATTATTAGGTATGAATTAAATCAGGGTAAAGGAAATGTTATAAGGAGAATGTTTAGAGAAATAGATGCAGACATATACATAATGGTAGATGGAGATGATACATATCCCGCAGAATCTGTGCATAAATTAATCGAAGTAATAAAAAATGGTGAAGCGGATGTGGCAATAGGGGATAGACTTTCAAATGGTACTTATCAAAAGGAGAATAAGAGAAGATTTCATCAATTTGGGAATAATATTGTTAGAGATTCTATAAATAAACTATTTAAATCAAATCTAAGGGATATAATGACAGGATATAGGGCTTTTAATAAAATATTTGTAAAAAATATTCCTATATTAAGTCCTAAATTTGAAGTTGAAACAGAAATGACACTGCATGCACTTGATAAGAGATTTATAATAAAGGAGATACCAATAGAATATAGGGATAGACCAAAAGGAAGCTCATCTAAATTAAATACTCTTAAGGATGGAATGAAAGTTATAAAAACAATTATAAAAATGTATAAAGATTATAAACCAAGGAAGTTTTTCTTCTTGTTAGGTGCAATTTTTCTATTATTAGGGATAATAATTGGAATTCCTGTTATTATTGAATTTATAAAGTACAATTATATTTTTAAAGTCCCTTCAGCAATTTTAGCAACAGGTTTAGTTATTTTGTCTATTATAGTATTCCAAAGTGGGGTAATTTTAGATACGATAAATGAACAGCATAGGGAGTTATATGAATTGCAGTTAATAAATTATATGAGAAACAAATAAAATATTTTGTATTAGTAATTTTTAGGTAAGGAGAGAAGAGATGTCGGAAGTTATATTTCCATCAGTAAACCTACAATTAAATATAAATAAAATAGCATTTCAAATATTTGAAGTAGAAATATATTGGTATGCTATTTTTATAATATTCGCAATTATGGTGGGAGTTATATTTTCAAAATTAGATAATGGAAAATATAATATAAAATTTGATACTGTACTAGAATTATTGTTATTCGTTATACCTATATCAATAGTTTGTGCGAGATTATACTATGTTATATTTAATTTACCATACTACACACAAAACCCAATGGAGATACTTAACTTAAGGGATGGTGGTCTAGCAATTTATGGAGGTATAATTGGAGGGATTGCTGTAATATATGTCTATGGTAAAATTAGAAAAATAAGATTTTTAAATCTTACAGATTATATAGTTCCATATCTAGCATTAGGACAGGCTATAGGTAGATGGGGGAATTTTTTCAATGTAGAGGCTTATGGAATACAAACAAATTCTATATTTAGAATGGGAATAATAGAGAGTGAAAAATATATAGAAGTCCATCCAACATTTTTATACGAATCAGTCTGTAATTTTATAATATTTATAATTTTATATTTATTAAGGAACAAAAGAAAATACAAAGGACAAATTACATACATATATTTAACATTGTATGGACTTATAAGATTTATAATAGAGGGATTAAGGATAGATAGTTTAATGATGGGGATGTTTAGGGTTTCACAGGTATTGTCGATTACATTATTTTTTATATTCGGAATAATTTTAATATATAAAAGAGTAGAAAAACCAGGAAATGAAAAATAGTATTATACTATATAGATAATATTGTTATTTTTAAAATACTTATTTAATTCATTGCGTATAAAAATTTCGCCTTCCTTCTTTAAGTTTTGTCTATACATATATTTTCCTCGACCACGACCAGTCATCATATTTTTATCATATAGGGTGATTGCTTTTGGAAAGGCTTCACCATTTATTTTTGTATGAACATAACTGTATGTCATAAAAATTACTTCAAAAAAAACATCTTTTTTCACTTCATCACTAAGTTCTACATATAGTTTTTTTATTAAATCGGAATATAATTGCCTCCAGTTTTCAACTAGAATGACGGGGGCTATTAAAATACCTATTTTGTAATCTGATTTTTTTAATTTATTTATAGCTTTTATCCTATTATCAAGAGATGATGTACCAAATTCAACTTTTTTTATTATTTCCTGTGGATTTACACTCATTCTGATAATGGTTCTACCATTGTGATTTAAATCAAGAAGCGGATCTATATAGTCAAATTTTGTTGGTAGGGTTATAAAACCCTTTTCATTTTTTCCAAATTCGGTTATTGTCCACTCTAAATTCCCTGTAATAGTATTTTCTAGTACTAAATCACTATTACTACCTATTTCAAATATTAAATCTTTATCCGATGAATTGGCAGTTTTTATTATCTTGTTTAGCATTTCTTCTCTATTAACAAATAATCTTAAATATGAACATTTATTGTAATGGCAAACTAGGTAACAATATAAACACATCGCAGAGCAACCTGAAGATGTATAAGGAACTAGATAATCTGAAACCTTATAATTTGGAACGAATTTATGAGTTTTTCTTGTTCCAATAATTAGATTTTGTTTTAAACGTGGAAAATCGCAGTTGCTTTTTTCTCGTAATTCTGGGATATTATTGTGGTTTTCAATAATAACTTTTGGAATATCCTTGTATTTTTCAAGGAGAAATTTCCCTAATTCATAATTAGTTATATTTTTTTCATAAAAAATAGTTTTAGGTATAAATAACATAAAAATCACATCCATATAATATGATTTCCATTTAATAAAATTATATGTATTCTCACTTATTTTTTATGTAAAAGTAAAGTATAAAAAAATCGTTAAAAATCTTACTATATAAAATTTTTAAGGGTTTAAAATTTGTAATCATGTAAATAATAAATAAAAAGATGATGGAGGAATTATGAAAATAGGGATTGCTTTAGCTGGTGGTGGTATCAGGGGAGTGGCGCATGCAGGGGTATTAAAGGCTCTAGAGGATAATAATATTAACATAGATATTATAGGGGGAACAAGTGCTGGTAGCATAGTTGCAAGTTTATATGCAATGGGATATGAACCTTATTATATTTATAATTTAATTAAGAGATATGCGAAACAAATAACAGGGATAAATACTAAATTTATTGTAGATGGAATTGGAAAAATAATAAACAAGAAAGTTTATTCGAGTAAAAGAGGAACTGCAATAGAAGATATTTTTAATGAATTGGCAAGAAGGAAGGGAATTGAGAATTTAAGGGATATAAAAATGCCACTTGTCATCCCCACAATTGAAATTTCTGAAGCGAAAGAGTATATTTTCACGAATTATGTTCCAAGGGAAAAAAGAAAAAATGTAGATGAATTACAGTTTGAGAGGAAAAGTGAGAATATAGTATATGGGAAAAAAGAGGAGATTTTAAAAAAGGAAGTCCAGAGATATATAAGTGACATAAGTGTAGGAAAGGCAGTTAGGGCTAGTAGTAGTTTTCCAGCTTTTTTTAGTCCATGCGAGTACAATAAGTGTGTTTTTATGGATGGTGGGGTGATAAATAATGTACCTGTTGAGGAGGTAAAGAAACAGGGGGCAGATAAGGTCATTGCAGTAAAATTTCATGCAGAAAAGATTGATAGAAATAGCAATACAATGGATATTATAATGAAGACAATTGATATAATGGGTAGTAAAATTTCAGAAGATAATTTAAATATGGCAGATATTGTTTTAAATGTATATACTGATAAAGTTGGATTATTAGATACAAAGAAGTTAGATAAGTGTTTTAATTATGGATATGAATGCGTTGTCCAAAACCTAGATAAAATAACAAGTATAATAGAAAATAATAATTGAGTTTTTTTGAAACTAGATATTATAATACAAATGTGATACTATATATATATTATGAGGTGGTAGTCTTGGAAAATAAGTTATTTATGGAAATACATGCATTTTTTAAAAGAATTAAAAAGCATAATATTGGGGAATATACTGCTCAGTGCGCATATTACACAATACTATCATTTATACCATTTATTATAATTCTATTAACGCTTATTCAATATACTAATATACAAAAAGAGACATTATTTATTGCTATAAGTGCATTTATTCCAAATAGTATGAATCAGCAGATTTTAAATATAATCCAAGAAATTTATTCAAAATCATTTGGAACAATTTCTATTTCAGCACTAATAGTATTATGGTCTGCTGGAAGAAGTTTTTTTGCTTTGTGTAAAGGATTTCATATAGTATACGAAATACCTAAGAAAAGGTCATATATTTATTTTAAGTTAAAAGGTATTATTAGTACGATGGTATTCACTGTTGTTATTGTTTTGACATTGTTATTAATAATTTTCGGTTCATATATAACTGAAAAGATAGGTGGAAGGTTTGAAACGATTGGTTTTATATTACAGGATGTTGTAAAATTTAGCAATATAGGGTTGATTGCATTCCTATTTATCATATTTTTATTTATGTACAAATATATACCAAATCACAGGGTTAGGTTGAAGGATCAAATTCCAGGGGCATTATTTGCTTCAATAGTGTGGTCGATAATTTCATATGCATTTAGCTTGTTTGTGAATATTTTTAAAGGGTTTTCGCTAATGTATGGGAGTCTTACAACTGCAATTCTTATAATGATGTGGGTGTATGTGTGTATGTATGTGATACTTTTAGGTGCAGAAATTAATTCTATGATTGCACAAAGAAGAAAAAAATAGGTATAAATTATACGAAAAAGAAACAAACTAAATAAAAAGGGGTTGAGATAAATGTATAATTTTAGGACGGATTTGGCAGTTGAGAGAACGGAAATTTATAAAAAGATAAACAATATAAAAAACGATATAGATGGGGTAAAGCAGGAAAAAAATGTAATAAACAAAGATATAGAAATTACAAGGGTTAGTATCTTAAATGAGGACGGAGAAAAAGTTTTAGGAAAGAAAAAGGGTAATTATATAACATTAGATATTAAAAACTTAAAGATAGCGCAAGAAGAGGAAATTCAGCAAGCAGCGGAGAATTTATCTAAAGAATTAAAAGTATTGGTTGGGAATAGTATAAAAGGGGAAGAGGAGGTTCTAATAATTGGGCTTGGAAATGAGAAGGTAACACCAGATTCTTTGGGACCAAAGGTAGTTTCCGATATAGAGGTTACAAGACATTTAATAAAATATGTTCCGCAATATGTGAAACCAGGGACTAGACCTGTAAGTGCATTAGCACCAGGGGTTTTAGGGACAACAGGAATGGAAACATTGGAGATAATCAAAGGAGTTGTAGATAATGTAAAGCCAAAACTTTTGATAGTAATCGATGCTTTATCAGCAAGAAATATACGGAAGGATAAGTAGTTCGATTCAAATTTCAGACACTGGTATTGTTCCTGGGTCTGGTGTTGGAAATACAAGGCAGGAATTAAGTAAGGGAACATTAGGGATACCAGTAATTGCAATTGGAATTCCAACAGTTGTAGAAGCCGCAGTTATAACTAACGAATGTTTAAATTTATTTATAGAAAAATTGCAAAATGAAGCGAAGTCAAATGAATTTTTAAATCAATTAAAAAAGGAAGATAACTATGAAGAGATAAGGCAAGCTCTTCTACCTAATGATTATAATTTTATAGTTACTCCAAAAGAAATCGATGATTTAATTAATAATATGGCAGGTGTAGTAGCAAGAGGGATTAATTTGAGTTTATAAAAAAATTTTCACTTTATAGTGAAAATTTTTTTTATACAATAGTAAAGTTAATCCTTTTCTATTACATAAAAAGGGCTACGCTCTAAACTAATGCGCCTAAAATTTTTAACGCACGAACAGAGAACTATAAAATGGCATACTACCCTAAATGACGGCATGAAAAAATTTTGTCCACCTTGGTGGCATTTATGTTTTTATAAGAATATACTAATTAGTAGGGGGATTAGATAGTATAAGAGCAAATTTTTTAAAAGGGGGATTTTGTATGTTGGTGAGGTTAAGAAGTCCAGTGGTTTGGATTCAGTTAATTTCAATAATAGTGGGGTTAATTATATATTTTAAACCAGAGGTTGAAGAAACTGTTAAAATAATTAGTACAGCAGTAATAAGTTTGATAAATGTTTTTGCAGGATTAAATAATCCGATGGATTCAAATCATTTTTAATAATAAAAAGGGAAGGTGAAAGAGGTTAATTAAATATAAAATTAATTAACAATTTGTTTATGGATATAATAGAAAGTAATTTAGAGTTTAAAAAAATGGATATTAGAAAGGGCACTGAAAGGATAATTGTTCATCACGCGGATAGTTCTAATTGTACGCTTGAGCAAATACATGGATGGCATAAGGATAAGGGCTGGTGTGGCATAGGTTATCATTTCTTTATTAGGAAAAATGGAGAAATATACAGGGGAAGGCCAGAAGATACTGTTGGGGCTCATGCAAAGGATAGTAATTTTAATAGTATTGGTATATGTTTTGAAGGGGCGTATGAGACTGAGGAAATGCCGAGTGAGCAGTTGGAAGCAGGAAAGCAACTTATAAAATATATAGAGGATAAATATAAAATTGAAAAAGTACAGATGCATAAAGAGGTAAATAATACTTCTTGCCCAGGAGCAAAATTTCCATTTGAAAAAATTGTAGAGAATGCAAGCCAAACTAGTGGAAATATACAGGTTAAAAAAACAATTACTAAAGCAAAGTCAATAAACATAGTGGCTGTTAAAAATTCTAAAGTTGGAACGTGGCAAAAGAATATGAATAAGACTTATAATTTGAAATTAGTTGTTGACAACTGTTTCGGAAATGATTGCAAAGCGAAGGCTAACAAATATTGTTTATTAAAGGGAAAAATTGATAATATGATTGGGTGGCTACAGAAAAAATTAAATAATTTGGGGTTTAATTCTGGAAAGGTAGATAATAATTTTGGTCCAATAACATTGAATGCAGTACTAAGTTTTCAAAAAGCAAAAGGACTTAAACAAGATGGAATTGTCGGGGAAAAAACTACTATACAACTTTTAAAGTAAGCAATTGTAATGATTTTATTAACTTTTGAATTATAAAAGTAACTCCGTTACAGGTTAAGGGTTTTAGAAAAAATGACTCTAAAACAAAGTAGAAAGTAGCCACACGTTGGTGTTTATATATTTTTTTATTAATCGACGAGTTCTTGAAGTTGAAAAGTAGTAGAAAGCCTTAAATAGTTTTGAGCAACCGAACGTTTGTAGAAACTATTTTAGGCTTTCTAAAACTTTGAAACGAAGGGAGGAGGTTAAGAAAAAAATATCTAAACACCAAGCAAGATGTGTCGGGTTAATACATATATATGAATGATTTCCGACATTTTAGACATAAAAACCCTTAACCTGTAACAAAAAAGTTAAAAATTTTTTAAAAAATCTATTGACAAAATAAAAAAAATACTTTATACTAGATATTGTCAATGAGACGAATAGAAAAATGGGCGCATAGCTCAGCTGGTAGAGCATCTGCCTTACAAGCAGGAGGTCATAGGTTCGAGCCCTATTGCGCCCACCATTTTTTTATTATATAGGAAAAAATATATCAGCAGTGTCAAGTGTATTTGGTTATGTAATATTACAAAACCATTTCCGCATATCACAAAACTGATTTTCTTATATTAAAAAATGTTTATTTTGTTTTGTGGCCTGGTAGTTCAGTTGGTTAGAACGCTAGCCTGTCACGCTAGAGGTCGACGGTTCGAGCCCGTTCCAGGTCGCCATTTTTTTTTAGGAAAGTTACTTTAATTTTCTAATTGCATAATAAAATATTCGCCTCGATAGCTCAGTTGGTAGAGCAAGGGACTGAAAATCCCTGTGTCACTGGTTCGATTCCCGTTCGAGGCACCAAAAGTAAAATCGTCGCACCTGCGACGAAATTTTAAAAAAATCAACTATACGGTTGATTTTTTTTGTCGTAAACCCGTCATTACATAAATAATTTAGATATATCAACATATTTCACTTAAATAAAACCTTTAACCTGTGGAAAACTTTTTTCAAAACTTTTGCAATTTTTGTTGACTATTTGAAAAATTAATTTTATAATTAATTTATGGATGGGAAAACCCTAAAATAAAAAAATTAAAACAAGGAGGAAATTTTAAAATGAAAAA
>JAUNSP010000081.1 GCA_030539155.1 Clostridia bacterium | reverse complement strand
ATAAATGCCTTAAATTCAAGGAATAGCGTTACTTTATACAATAATTGTAACATGAAAATACTGGAAAAGTCAAGAGCGTAACACCATATAATCCCTTAAAATTACAGGCTTTGCCTGTAAAATGTAGCTTGACGTGTAACGTCCTATTCCTGCCTTAACTCAAAATTCAGCTTTTTGGATTTTTAGTTAAGTGCCTTTAAGACCCTCGTGTTTGAAAGAGAAAGGAAATTTTGAATGTTCTGTATTCAAAGTTCTCTTTCTCTTGAGTTGAACTTTCCAGCCTAGAAAGAAAAAACATGAAAAGAAATAATAATGGATAATTTTAACCAAAAACAAAAAAACTTCTATTACATAGAAGTAAAATTTTTACAAATGTGATTTTGAAAAACAATGGAAAAAATATCAAAAAATTTACTGGAAAGTATTGCCACACATTCAAAAGTGTGGTATAATATATTTACAGTAAAATACAAATAAAGAAAATTAAAGGAAAGGGGAATTAGAAAAATTGGCTACACTAAATTTAGAAAAACGGAAAAAGCGAAAAAAAAGAAAAATCAAAATGACAATCTTTTTTATCATACTTTCCATTTTTATCACATCGTATTTTGCTAGTATTTTTGAACAAATGATAAGACTTGCATTTGATATCAGCAAGTTAAACATAGACTACATAACAAACTTAAAAGAATTTTTTGAACACAAAGAAACAATGAAAATATTTGCTTTGTTAGAACTTGGAGCAATTACATTTATTCTATATGTTGCAACAAACTCAAATGAAAAAGTTGAAAAAAGTGACACAATGACTGTTGCAGGGAAAATAGAAATTCCAAAGGCTATTGGAGAAGGACAGCATGGAACATCGAGATTCTTAAAAGAAGAGGAGAAGGAAGAACTATTTGAACTAGTAGAATACAATGGAAAAGAAAAACAAGAATTAAAGAAAAATACTGGCTTAGTCGTACAAATGAAAAAAGGAAAAGGAAAAGAAGAAATCTTATGTGTTACAGATGATATTCATTCAATTATCCTTGGAAGTACAAGATCTGGAAAGAGTAGAGGAACGATTCTTCAAACAATTTGGTTGAGAACTTTTTCGAATAAATCAATGGTAATTAGTGATCCAAAAGGTGAATTGTTTTTGTACACAAAAGAATACTTAGAAAAAAATGAATATAAGGTAATTGACTTTGATTTAAGGCAACCGAGAAAAGGAAAGCATTACAATTATATGAGTAATGTGTTAGATGCAATTAAGGAAAATGATATTCCAAAAGCAATTGATTATACATGGGATTTGGTTTCTGTTCTTGTCGGAGAACCAAAAGGAGAACCCCTATGGAATAACGGAGAATGTTCTGTTATCGCATCTGCAATTTTATCCGTTGCAATGGAAGCGGAAGAAAAATATTGTAATCTTACGAATGTATATTTCTTTATTGCAAATATGTGTAAGATGGACGAAAACGGAGAAATGTACATAACAAAATATTTTAGAACACTACCAGATACACATCCTGCAAAAAGTGTATTTTCCGTTGCAGAAATTAGTACACCAAAAACAAGAAGTTCTTTCTTTTCCTCTGCACTAGCTACACTACGTTTGTTTACTAACTGGAATATAGCAGAGGTGACTTCTTATAGTGATATCGATTTAAAAGAAATTGGAAATGAAAAAGTAGCATTTTTCATTATCATACCAGATGAAAAAACGACATTATATAGTTTGGTATCCTTACTTATCAATCAGATTTATACCACTTTAGTAGAAGAAGCAAATAAATTTGGTGGGAGACTACCTGTTGAAGTAGAGTTTTTACTAGATGAATTTGGTAACTTTCCGGTGATTCCTTCTTTTGGATCTATGCTATCGGTTGGTGCAGGAAGAGGAATGCGATTCGATCTTGTATTACAAGACTACCAACAACTAGAAAAGAAATATAAAGATGATTACGGTAACATAAAAGGAAATTGTCAACTAACTGTCTATTTAAAAAGTACAGATCCAAAGACATTAGAAGAACTTAGTAAACGAACAGGAACCTATACCGTACAAACAAATTCTGTAAACAACAGTATTTCCTCAGCCAAGACGTTTACAAAAGGAAATATGAGCTTTTCAGATAGTGCAAACATGGCACAAAGAGCCTTGCTTCTTAGTGATGAAGTCGGTCGAATTGCTCGACCGTATTCTTTGGTTCTCATGGCCGGTGAAATGCCAGGTATCTTTGAAATACCAGATTTGAGCAATTACTATGCAAATGAGGAATTTGGATTAGGAACACCGGATCATAACAAAGAAGTCATAATGAAACGAGATAGTGAAAGAGAAGAAAGAAGACAGAAGCAACCAGATCTTTGGGGTATATGGGATAAGTATTTGAAACGTATAGGAACAGAGGAAGTAGTTACAGAAGAGAAGGAAGAGTTAGAAGAAACCGAAGAAGGAAAAGAAAAAAAAGTGGTAAAAAGAAAAAGTTTCTTAGATTAGAGAATGGGGGATTTAGTTATGAAAAAAAGAATGAAAAATATTATGAACAAAACATTCAAAAAAGCTGGTTATCTACTTTGTTTGGCTTACTTGCTACTATCACAAGGGATGGTATGTCAGGCAAAATCAATTGATAATTCAAAGCTTTTCACAGGAACAAAGAAACTATTTAGCGACATCGGAAAAGGATTAATTGTTCTTGCACCGGTAATTGGTGGAGCAATGGCAGGATACTTCTTTATTCAAATGCAAATGAATGACGATGAGGGAGAAACCAGACTTTTAAAGAAAAAGATTAAGACTTGTATTGTCGCAACCATTGGAGTAATGATTATTTCTGGATTATTAACAATTATCTTAAACTACTACGATTAAAGGAAGTGGTAATGAATGAATTGGTTATGGGATATTATTGTAGATTCAATCGTAGATGCTATTTTAGGCTTCATGGAGACCTTTGGAAAATACATAAGTAATATATTTAGTGAAGTCTATAAGATTAATGATGCATTGCCATTTGATTCAATTGTCAATTACAGTAGGATTCTAGCAATGGCAATCGTACAAATATTAGCAATTAATCAATTATTAAATGTGTATGTATTTCGAACGGATGGAGATTCTGAAGAAGATCCCTTTGAAATTATTATGAGAACGACTTGTGCGGTCGCAATGATTTACTGCGGAACCTTTATAATAAAGCGCTTAATTCAATATGCATCTGCGATTTCAACAAAAGCTACCGAGTTAACAACCGGATTAAACACGAATATAAGTGACAAATTTACGAATGTGGCAAATGGATTAATGGGAACAGAAACAATGGGTGCAGCGTTAACAATTATTATGTTAGCAGTTATTGCAATTGGATTTATTATTTTAGTGTTTCAAGCCGCAAAACGTGGAGCGGAACTTATGCTCTTTACAATTGTATTACCTATTGTTTCTGT
>JAUNSP010000039.1 GCA_030539155.1 Clostridia bacterium | reverse complement strand
TTCTACTACTTTTCAACTTCAAGAACTCGTCGATTAATAAAAAAAATATATAAACACCAACGTGTGGCTACTTTCTACTTTGTTTTAGAGTCATTTTTTTTAAAACCCTTAACCTGTAACAATAATTTCAAAAAATGCAATAAAACGCTTGACATTTGGTTTTAAATAGTGTATTATATATATTGTAAAGAAGCAAATCCAGCTCACCTAAGCCAAGTAGCAAAAGGTTAAAACTAAAATTTAAAATATATCGAAGCATAAAAATGTGTTTTTTGAGTATATATAAAATTGTAGATTTGGATTGGCTTTTTATAAAAGTCATTTTTTTTTGGAAAACGGTTTTTCAAAAAATATATATGGAGGTGTTTTATATAAAACAAGATTTGCCGATAAATGAACAAATAAGGGCTAAAGAAGTTCAAATAATTGATAATGATGGAAGTAAAATTGGACCAATTTCACTTAGAGAGGCTTTAAACATAGCTGAGGAAAGAAAATTAGACTTAGTTTTAGTTGCTTCAAATAAAGAATCTGGAATTTCAATATGTAAATTAATGAATTATGGAAAATTTAAATTTGAACAATCTAAAAAAGAAAAGGAAGCTAGAAAAAAACAGAAAACATTAGAGCTTAAAGAAATTAGAGTTACTCCAAATATTGAAGAACATGATTTTGAGTTTAAAGCAAAAAATGCCAAAAAGTTTTTACTAGATGGAAACAAAGTTAAAATAACAGTTAGATTTAGAGGAAGAGAATTAAATTATGTTAAATTAGGTGAAAAAGTTCTAAAAGATTTTATTGAAGAATTATCTGAAATATCTGTACCAGAAAAAAGGCCAATTTTAGAAGGTAAGAATATGTTCATTATATTATCAAAAAAATTAGAAAAATAAAGGAGGATTTACAATGCCAAAGTTAAAAACAAACAAAGCAGCTAAAAAGAGATATTCTTATACAGCTACAGGAAAAGTTAAAAGAACAAAATCAAATAAAAGACATCTTTTAGCAAATAAGACAAGCAGAGCAAAATCAAGAGGAAAAATCCAAGATGCTTATGCAGACAAAACTTGTGAGAAAGGTATCAAAAAATTATTACCTTATGGTAACTAAAAAATAATAGAATTTAAATAATATTGGTAAAAGTTAAGTATTACTTATTATGGATATTAGAAAGGAGCAAAAAAATGGCAAGAGTTAAAACAGCAGTTATTACTCGTAAAAAACATAAAAAAATATTAAAAAGAGCAAAAGGATATTATGGAGCAAAACATTATAGATTTAGAATGGCTAAACAAGCAGTTATGAAATCAGGGATGTATGCGTATATTGGTAGAAAAGATAAGAAGAGTAATTTTAGAAAATTATGGATAGCTAGAATTAATGCAGCAGCTAGAATGAATGGATTAACATATAGCAAGTTAATAGCAGGATTAAAGAAAGCTGAAGTTGTTATAAATAGAAAAATGTTAGCTGAATTAGCAGTATCTGATAGTGAAGCTTTCGCAAAAGTAGTAGAAATAGCTAAAAATGCATAATTAAGATTAATAAAGAACTTTCATTTAACGTGAAGTTCGAAACAAGAAATATAGTTTATATAAATTTGAGTACTCTATTTATATGAATGTAAAATTATAGAGAGGAGAAGACAATATGAAAAAAGAAATACATCCAGAATACGTTCAAGCAACAATTACATGTGCTTGCGGAAACGTAATAGAAACAAATTCAACAAAATCAGAAATGAAAGTTGATATTTGCTCAAAATGTCATCCTTTTTGGACTGGTAACTTAAAAAGAGAAACAACAGGTGGTAGAGCAGATAGATTTAAAAAGAAATATGGAATTCAATAATAAAAACAAGCGGACAAATGGGGAATACATTAATTTGTACTTACTCGTTTGTCCGTATATTTATTTGTGTGTGGAAATTTTTGTGTTAGGGGAAATGAGAAATTTCCTTTTTTTTTGGTATATAAACATAGAACATAAAATATATATTAGTAAGAAAAAATAAAGAGAAGGATGTATTATGAAAAAGAGAAAGATAGAAAGATTTAATGATATATTAGAGATTCCGAGGGAGGTTTCTACAACAGAACCAAAGATTACAATTTTAAGTTTTAATAAAATGTTGATAGAAAATCATAAGGGAATACTTGAATATCAAGATATATATGTAAGGATTAAAACGGATATTGGGTTAATAAACATTAGCGGTTTGAATTTAAGTTTAAACGAAATGAGAGATAATGAGATTATAATAAATGGAAAAATAGAGGGGGTAGATTTTCAAAGTATTAGTGATTAAAAAGGAAAAAGGAGGATGTGTTAGGGCGTTTACCTAGCATAAAACGGAGAATGTTAGTAAAAAGATTGTTGTATTACATAAGAGGATATGTTAGGGTGATGGTAGAAGGATATTATATAGAAAGATTTATAAATATATGTAGTACAAATAGTATTATTTTATGGAATTTAACAAGGAAAAAATCTACAGTATTATATGTTAATGTAGGTGTAAGTGAGTATAGGGATATTGTAAAAATTGCAAAAAAAACTAAGTGTAGGGTTAAAATAAAAAAGAAAAAGGGAATACCGTTTATATTTAATAAATATAAGAAGAGAAAATTTTTTGCATTATCAGTAGTGGTTGTAATAGCTCTACTGATAATATTGTCAAATTTTATATGGAACGTAGAGGTAATAGGACTTGAAAATATACCAAGAGATGAAATAATAGAATTGGTAAAAAATCAAGGGTTGAAAACAGGCAGATTAAAAGGGAGTATAGATATTAAAGAAATTATAAATGAAATAAGGTTGGAGAGAAATGATATAGCATGGGTTGGAATCGAATTTAAAGGAACAAATGCTAAAATACAAATTGTTGAAGCAAAGGAGAAACCGGAGATAATAAATGAGGAAGAATATTGCGACATAAAATCTATGAAAACTGGAATGATAACTAAGGTAAAAGCTCAGAATGGCACACCACAGGTAAAGGAAGGAGATATTGTAAGAGAAGGGCAAGTATTAGTGGCAGGCTGGATAGAAGGAAAGTATACACCGCTTAGGTATGTTCATAGTGAGGGGGAAGTTGAGGCAAAAGTATGGTATACCCATACTGAAAAAGTTTATTATAAACAGATTGAAAAGGTACAAACAGGACAAATTGAAAATAAATATTCAATAAAAATAAATAATTTTAAAATAAATTTCTATAAAATGATTACAAAATTCAAAATATGTGATACAATAAGAGAGGAAAAGGCATTAAAAATGTTTAATGATTTTTATTTACCGATACAATTGATAAAAACAACAAACTATGAGTTAATAGAAAATGAAAAGAATTTTTCAAACGAGGAAGCAATAGAATATGGAAAACAGAAGGCAAAGCAAGTATTATTAGACAAAATTGAAAACAAGGATAGTATTGCAAATGAAGTTGTTAATGTTTATGAGAAAGAGCAGTATGTAGATGTGGAATTTACTTTAGAAGTGATAGAAAGTATTGGTACAAAAGAAAAAATAACATTGTAAAGGAGTGATTGTATAGTGCAAGAAAAACAATTAAGATTGTATAGCACAGAAAAAACATTTTTTTCAAGAATAACAAAATCTATAACAAGATTATTATTACCAGGTAAGGTTGGAATTAATAGTTTTGTAATTTCTTTAAAAAGAAATAATTTATTAAGAAGCTATGAAAATTATATAAAGAGTTTGGGTGATGAAAATCTTGATAAAGAGGAATTGAAGAAAAAGCATGAAGATATGTATGTGCTGTATTTAGAGGCTATTGACAAACATATAATAGACCATATGTATAAGAAGATAAAAAATAATACTGCAGATGATTTTGAGAAAAATACTCTTGCAAAATATTATACAATCTCACAGATAAAGGATAATGACATTACAGAATATAAATTTATGAAACAAAAATTTTTGATAGATTTAGATTATGAAACGATAGATCTTCTTGATAAACCAAAACTTATGGAAGATTATAAAGTATTTTATATTGATAAGGTAGAATTATTATATAAAAAATTGCTAAAGAATTACTCAATAAAATTATCAGATGCGATTTCTACGAAGAGTAAAGATGAAATTTATAAGAATATATTTAAAATTTTAGAAGACTACATAGTTAGTATTTTACCTGAAAAAATGAGTCGTGACAAGGATAATAAATATGAGAATATAATGGATGACTGTGAAAATTTAGAAAAATATTCAGTAGGAAAATTAGATAAGGTTGATTTGATATACAAAAAATTATTATTAATTGGCATAAGTAGAAATCTATTTACACATAGTTTGCCACTATCAGTTTCTGAAAGATGTTATATAAGACTATTAAAGGAAACAAGAAATCTTATTACGGAAACAATGAATCCGATAAAGAGGGATAAGGTATATAATTTGTTACTGAATGTAATAGAGCAGTATAATTTAAAACTATTGTCAACTAAAATTTATTGGGATAAACCACAAGATAGAGCCGAGTATAAAGGATTTTGGGATAGATATAAAGAAATACAAAATATAGATAATAAAGAGGAACAATTTAAGCAAAAACAGATATTATTTTTAAAGGCTGATTTGAACAAAGTTTATCAAAAAGAAAGTGAATATAAAACAATAATAATATTTTATAAATGTAAATTAGTTGCTTTGGGTGCTATGAGGAATATTAAGAATTCCTGTAAATCTGAAGGGACTTATAAATCAAGCAAACAACAAGTCAAGGAGAAGATATAAGAAATGGAAGATATAGTAGAGGTGAACTATCTAGATATAGAAGATAAGGGATATGACCAATTGATTGAAACAGTATTAGAGAAGTGTTTTAAGGAAGAGAAGATAGATAACACAAAATTATATGTAAGTGTAACATTAACTAATCCTGAGAATATCAGAAGGATAAATAAAGAACATAGAAATATTGATAGACAAACTGATGTATTATCCTTTCCATTCTTTGAAAAGGATGAATTGGAGAATGGAAAGTTTACAGAATTTAGGGATGTGTTAGGGGATATTGTTATATCAATAGAACAAGTAGAAAGACAAGCCCTTGAATATGGACATAGTTTTGAAAGGGAATTATCATATATGGTAGTTCATGGTTTTTTTCATATAATGGGATATGACCATACGAATGAAGAGGAAAAATGTGAAATGAGAGCAAAAGAAGAAAATATTTTAAATAGTTTAAACATTACTAGAAATTTGTAGGGAGGGAATATAAATGAACAAAGAATTAAAGATTATAGTATCAATCTTAATAACAGTTATTGTAATAGCAGGAGGAATTCTTGGGTATAAAATATACAGAGATAAGAAAAATGGAGATACAGATAGTGCAATATCTCTTGGACAAGAAATTATTTCCAAAAAAGAAAATGATGAAGGCCCTAAACCAGTTACGTTTGCAGGGAACGATAGAGCAATTGCGGTTATGATTGATAATCATGAGGGGGCAAGACCACAGGCGGGATTGAACGATGCGGCACTTGTATATGAAATAATTGTTGAGGGTGGAATGACTAGATTAATGCCAGTTTTTAAGGGCGCTAATGTAGAAAAAATAGGACCAGTTAGAAGTTCAAGACATTATTTCTTAGACTATGCGTTAGAGAATGATGCAATATATGTGCATTATGGGTGGAGCCCACAGGCGCAATCTGACATTTCAACATTAAATGTAAATAATATAAATGGAATATCAGAGAGTTCATCAAATTTCTCAAGAGTTAAGGAGAAATCATCACCTCATAATGTTGTAACGAGTATTGAAAAAATTAAAAAAGTAGCAGAAGGAAAGAAGTATAGAACTACATCAAGTACATCAAGTGTATTAAATTATGTAACAAAAGAGGTTAATTTGGATGAGAGTACAGCTATTGCAAATACTATTGAAATACCTTTTTCAAATTCATATAAGGTAAAATATGTGTATAATGCAGAATCAAAAAGGTATGTAAGATATGCAAATAATGTAAAACAAACGGATTGGACAACTAAGGAAGATGTTACCACGAAGAATCTAATTATTACTTTTGCCCAAAATAGGTCGCTAAATGATGGAGAAAATAAGGGAAGACAAGATTTATCTAATATTGGAACATTAAAAGGATATTACATAACTAACGGTAAGGCAATTGAGATTACATGTGAGAAGACTTCAAGAAAGTCTCAAACAGTTTATAGAGATTTGCAGGGAAATATAATTGATGTTAATGATGGGAATACGTTTGTTAGTGTTTGTCCTTTGGATGCTGCACTAACCATCAATTAATAAATAATCAGCACACTTAGCGAATTATTTAAAATAAAAAAATCCTCAACGTACTTGTGTACGCCTCCGGTTTTTTGATTTTAAATACTTAGCTAATTGCACTAATTCTTTATTAATGCATAAATAATCAGCATACTTAACAGGTCATTTAAAATAAAAAAATCATTTAGCGTCTTGTGTACGCCTCCGGTTTTTTGATTTTAAATACTTAGCTAATTGCACTAATTCTTTATTAATGCATAAATAATCAGCATACTTAACAGGTCATTTAAAATAAAAAAATCATTTAGCGTCTTGTGTACGCCTCCGGTTTTTTGATTTTAAATACTTAGCTAATTGCACTAATTCTTTATTAATGCATAAATAATCAGCATACTTAACAGGTCATTTAAAATAAAAAAATCATTTAGCGTCTTGTGTACGCCTCCGGTTTTTTGATTTTAAATACTTAGCTAATTGCACTAATTCTTTATTAATGCATAAATAATCAGCATACTTAACAGGTCATTTAAAATAAAAAAATCATTTAGCGTCTTGTGTACGCCTCCGGTTTTTTGATTTTAAATACTTAGCTAATTGCACTAATTCTTTATTAATGCATAAATAATCAGCATACTTAATAGGTCATTTAAAATAAAAAAATCATTTAGCAAATCATTTAGGGGGAAGTTTAATGGGAGAACATAAATCGGGGTTTGTGTCTATATTAGGTAGAACAAATGTTGGAAAGTCGAGTATAATAAATGCGTTAGTTAATGAAAAGGTTGCTGCTATTGCTAATAAACCTCAAACTACGAGAACGGCAATAAGGGCAATTGTTAATAGGGATAATTCTCAAATAATCTTTATTGATACGCCAGGAATTCATAAGCCAAAAACAAAATTAGGAAATACAATGAATGATACTGCTTTTGGGGTTATATCTGATGTTGATGTTGTAATATTTGTTATAGAAGCGGATTCAAAAGAAATCGGACCTGGGGATAAGAGAATTTTAGAGAAAATTAGAAATTTAAAGAGAAAAACAATTTTAGTAATAAATAAAATTGATTTAATAAAAAAAGAGGAACTTGCAAGATTGATAGAATTGTATAAAAATGAATATGATTTTGAAGCAGTGATTCCAGTTTCTGTTGTTAAACAAAAGAATTTAGAAATTATTTTAAATGAAATTGAGCGATTATTACCAAAAGGACCATCATACTATAATGAAGAGGAGTATACGGACCAAACTTTAAGGCAATTAACTGAAGAGATAATTAGGGAAAAAGCTTTAAGGTTATTAGATGAGGAAGTTCCACATGGACTATATGTTGAAACTGAAAAAATGAAGGAAAGAAAAACTAGGGACGGAGTGCAAATATATGATGTTGAGTCAATAATATATTGTTTGAAAAATTCACACAAGGGTATAATAATAGGGAAAAATGGTCAAATGCTAAAAAGAATAGGTACCTATGCAAGGCATGATTTAGAAAAAATGTTAGATACCAAAGTTAATCTAAAATTGTGGGTTAAGGTTAAAGAGGATTGGCAAAATAATGATACCATTATAAAAAAATTTAAAGTATAATTTTTTAAATAATGCAAAAGATAAGCATATAATAAATTGACAGGAGATGAGCGGTATGATTAAGAAAATAGCGTGGAATACATTTAAAAACACAGGAAATATTAACACATTTTTAGAAATGGTAGAAATACAGAACGTGGAACAAAATTTAAATAAGAACGTAGAGGCAGAAGTATATGGGGATAATAAAGGTAAATGGAATAATATTGAGGGAAAATAATTTGGGAGATGCAGACAAAATGGTCACAATCCTAACACCAAATTATGGTAAAATTGGGTGTGCTGCCAAAGGAGCAAGACGACCAAGAAGTGCATTAATGGCAGGCACACAATTTTTGTGTTTTGGGGAGTTTTTAATATTTAAGGGAAATAATTCTTATAGATTAAATAGTTGCGAACCAAAAGAATTCTTTTATAATATAAGAACGGATCTTAATAAATTAGAATATGTTTCAAATATAACAAGAATAGTGAACGATGTTACAGATGAAAATCAAAATACTTATAGAATCTTGCAACTTTATTTAAATACATTGTATATAATATCAGAAACGGAAAAATCACTTGAGTTGATTTATTCTGTTTTTAAAATACGTTTGATGTGTATACTTGGTTTTATGCCGATTATCAATAAATGTTCAAATTGTGGGGAAAGTGAAAATTTAGAAGGTTTTAGTATAAAGAATAATGGCTTTAAGTGTAAGGAATGTGCTAATTTAGATTCGTCGATAATGAGAGTATCACAATCAACTAAAGATGCAATAAAGTACATTGTAATGTCACCACCTAAAAAATTATATTCATTTAATTTAGGTGATGAAAATATAAGAGAATTATCGTTATTAAGTAAATTATATTTAAATGATAAATTAGAGAAAGACTATATATAGCAAAGAAAGTAGGGAAAAAAAGTGTCGTATTATGCACCATCAATAGAAAAATTAATAGAAGCTTTTGAAAGATTGCCAAGTATAGGAAATAAAACAGCAGCAAGGCTTGCATTTCATATATTGAATTCAAGTAAGGAAGAAATAGATGAGTTTATAGGGGCGATTACAAATGCTAAACAAAATTTAAAATATTGTTCAAAATGTTTTAATATAACAGATAATGACCCTTGTTTAATTTGTGCAAACGATGCAAGGGATAAGAGTATAATATGTGTTGTTGAGGATGTTAAGGATGTTGTTGCAATGGAAAAAACTCATGAATTTAAGGGGCTTTATCACGTTTTGCATGGCTCTATTTCACCAATGAATGGAATTGGTCCTGATGATATAAAGATAAAGGAATTACTTACAAGATTGATGAATGGGGATGTAAAGGAGGTAATTCTTGCAACAAATCCAAGGGTAGAGGGCGAAGCTACGGCAATTTACATATCTAAATTGGTCAAGCCTTTAGGAATAAAGGTTACTAGGATTGCTCACGGAATTCCTGTTGGGGGAGATTTGGAGTATATTGATGAGATTACGCTTAGTAAGGCGGTGGAGGGTCGAAGAGAACTCTAATTGCAAAAATAATCAGCATCTCGCGTTGTTACAAAAAACTTAAAAAATCCTCGACGTACCAATGTACGACTCCGGTTTTTTAGTTTTCTGTGCCTAGCGATATACTAATTCTTCTTGCAATTAATAAGAAGAAAATATTGCAAAAATAATCAACATCTCGCGTTGTTACAAAAAACTTAAAAAATCCTCGACGTACCAATGTACGACTCCGGTTTTTTAAGTTTTCTGTGCCTAGCGATATACTAATTCTTCTTGAAATTAATAAGAAGAAAATATTGCAAAAATAATCAGCATCTCGCGTTGTTACAAAAAACTTAAAAAATCCTCGACGTACCAATGTACGACTCCGGTTTTTTAGTTTTCTGTGCCTAGCGATATACTAATTCTTCTTGCAATTAATAAGAAGAAAATATTGCAAAAATAATCAGCATCTCGCGTTGTTATAAAAAAATAATAAGAAAGGAATGAATTTTAAAATGGAAAAAATGAGGGGATTTGAAATCGCAAAAGGATTTGAAAAAATGGGAATTAATTTACCCGAGAGAAAGACAAAATATTCAGCTGGATATGATATGGAGGCTGCGGAGGATGTGACTATTCCATCTTTTGAAAAAGGAAATAAACCAACGTTAATAAAGACAGGAATCAAAGCATACATGAAAGAGGATGAATTTTTGCTTTTAGCAAATAGAAGTTCTAATCCAGGAAAAAGGGGATTAATTTTAGCAAATAGCATAGGTGTGGTAGACGGAGATTACTACGGAAATAAGGATAATGATGGACATATAATGTTTGCTTTTTATAATATTGGAAAAGAAGAAGTACATATCAAAAAGGGTGAATGCGTAGGACAAGCAATTTTTCAGAAATTTGCAGTGGCAGATAACGATAATGCTGAAGGGGAAAGACAGGGTGGCTTTGGCTCAACGAGTTGCTCAGCAGAAAAAATTTAAGTTCTTACATTAAGGGAAAATAGAATAAACAATAAATTATTTAAAAAGTAAAAAACGAGGCTGTTTTAGTCCCGTTTTTTACTTGTATGTTATAGAAAATTTTAAATTCTTATAACATATATGTCAAAAAATATTTGAAAATAATTATGTTTGGGTACATATAATAAGAAATTCGGAGGAATTTCTTATTATATAAAAGTTTTGCGCAATATGGTAGTTTTGAAATTTAATTAAAAGCTATTTTGAAATTTAATTTTTAATTTCTAGCTTCTAATTCTCTAACTTCTAATTAACAACAACCTCTGTTTCCACCACCACAGCAGCAGATTAATAATATTATTATTAATATTATCCAGCAGCAGTCATCACCAAAACCAAAATTGCATCCGCAACCTCTGTTTTCCATAGATATCCCTCCTTATAAAAATAATTAAGTTTTTTGTTGTTCTTTTGTATGATATATATTATTCGAGAATAAAAAAAGTGTTACTAATTTAGAAGTTATGTGTTACGGAGGGGTAATTTTCTTAAATATTTATATATAGAGATTAAAGTAATTATAGGGAACCAAAGTAGCATAATTAATACACTCTAACATTTTAATTTCCTTTTACGTTACGTCTTTGTTCGTGCATTAAAATTTTTTTAAATTTTTGTGTGCATTAGTTTAGGGCGTAACTATTTTTATATAATAGGGAAGTAGAACCTTTCTATTATACAAATCAAGAGCCCTAGTTAAACTAGAGCTCTTTACTTGAGAAAGATTTCTGTTAGAAAAAGAAATTAAAATCTTTATTTCTATTTTCAATTTCAGTATTGTATTTTGAGAGACTTTTTTTAAGTTTGAAATCATAGGTTTTTATAAGGAAATCTGGAATTCGAAAGTTATAGTTTTTTCCAACATATAATAGGTTATCAAGTATATTTTGATTGTCTCTTAAAATGTTACGATGTTTTATACACTCTTTTTGATTGAGAACAATTACTTCAGATGAATTATACAGATCGCTAAAATAATTTTTTGATGTAATAATTGCATTTGCTGCAATGTCGACTTGAGTAATCCATGAACGATAATCTAAATTTCCCTGATTTTTACTTTTTTTAAACATAAGAGTCACACTCCTTTAATTAATAAATTAATGGTGACAGGATTATATAGATATATCAATAATGAGATAATTAAAATTTTTACTATATAATCTTGAATTTAGAAGACTTACTTACATCTTCTAAAAGATACTTTACATAATTGATATTATACCATTAAAAAATATAAAAGTCAAGGGGAACGGGGCAAAAATGCTAAAACTAATAACCTTTGTAGGTCTTTGGCAAAAAAACATATTTGCATATTATATAAAGAGTGAATACTGCAATTACATTTTAATAGGAAGAAAAAATAAAAAAGATACAATAAATTAAGTTGAAAAATGCCCGAAATATACATAAAAAATCGCAATTAAAGTTATGTACATAAAAAAGGAAATTTTGTCGAAAAAAGGCATATAAACTATTGACTTTTTATATGTAAAAATATATAATTCGAAGTAGGAAAATTGAATTGATAGGAAAAGAATTTAGGGGGAACTGAAGTGAACAAAATTAGAAAAAATAGAGTACTGGTGTTAATAATAATGGATATTTTAATAGTTTTTGTAGCATATTTACTAAGTGGATTTTTAATAACAAAAGATTTTTTCACTTTAGAAAATAAAACAGCAGTAATAAATTCGGTTACAGTATCAATTATTTTACAACAAGTAATATTTGCAATAGCAAACTTATATAAAAACATAACAAGATATGAAAATGGAAAGGATTATTTAGTATATATCGTATCAGCAGGGGCAATATGTGGTTTAACATTACTTGTAAAATATATTTTGCAGGTACCTATGGTAGGATATAGAGAAATAGTATTAACAACAATTCTATCAATAGTAGGAATGATAACATATAGAGTTTTAATAAGGTTTATATTAAATATAAATAGGTCAACAGGTACATTAGAAAAAGTTAAGGATGTATTAATAATAGGAGCAGGACAATCAGGAAAAGAGATAATAAAAATTATAAAAGCAACAATGAAAAGTGAATACAATATAGTAGGAGTAATAGACGACAATCCAAATAAAATTAATTGTATAATAACAGGGTCTAAAATATTAGGAAACAGAAATGATATAGTAAATATTTGCGAAAAAAATAAAGTTGATGAAATATTTTTTGCAATAGGAAATATAGAAAGAAAAGAAAAAAAGAACATATTACAGATATGTCAAGAAACAGGAGCAAAAATAAGAGTATTACCAAGTACAGAAGGAATAATAAGAAATAAAAGTATAATTCAAAATTTAAGAGAAGTTGAAATAGAAGATATTTTAGGAAGAGACCCAATACTTTTAGATAACAACAATATCGCAGAATTAATAAAAGACCATGTAGTATTAGTAACAGGTGGAGGAGGTTCAATTGGTTCAGAATTATGCAGACAGATATCAACATTTAATCCACAAAAGTTAGTAATATTTGATATTTATGAAAATAATTTATACAACATAGAAATTGAATTAAAATCTAAATATCCTAAAATGCAAATAGAAGCAATAGTTGGAAGTGTAAGGGATAATAAAAAGTTAGAATCAGTATTTGAAAAATATAAACCATATTTAGTTTTCCATGCAGCAGCACATAAACATGTACCATTAATGGAAAAAAGTCCATTAGAGGCAATAAAAAATAATGTATTTGGAACATTTAACGCCGTGAACTGTGCAGATAAATATGGAGTAAAGAGATTTTTATTAATTTCGACAGATAAAGCAGTTAACCCAACAAATATTATGGGAGCAACAAAAAGAATGTGTGAAATTATTATTCAAGCAAAAAGTAGAGTAAGCAAAACAGAATTTGCTGCAGTAAGATTTGGAAATGTGCTTGGAAGTAACGGAAGTGTGGTTCCACTTTTTAAAAAGCAAATAAAAGAAGGTGGACCAGTAACACTAACACATAAAGAAATAACAAGATTTTTTATGACAATACCAGAAGCAGTAGGACTTGTTTTACAAGCAATGACTTATGCAAAAGGCGGCGAAATTTTTGTACTTGATATGGGAGAGCCAGTAAAAATTTATGATTTAGCAGTTAGTTTAATAAAACTATCAGGACTAGAACCAGAGGTAGACATACCAATTCAAGTTACTGGTTTAAGACCAGGAGAAAAGCTATATGAAGAATTATTAATGAATGAAGAAGGACTAACCAAAACAGCACATAACAAGATATTTATAGGAGAACCAGCAAATATCAAAATGGAAGAATTAAATTCTAAAATAAAATCATTAAGACAAATGATAAAAAACGAAAATTTAAGTTTAAAACAAATAAAGAAAACAATGAAGCAAGTTGTACCAACATATAAAGAACCAAAGGTTGTGAATATGGAAGTACTAGAAAAAGTTGAAAAAGAAGAAAAAGTAACAGCAATTGATAAAATGAAAAGAGTTATTGAGATTAATACAAATAATCAAGAGGTAGCAGAATAGAAAGAAGGAAGTTGAAAATGTATAAAAGGGTTTTAAAAAGAGGATTAGATATATTGTTAAGTATTATAGGATTAATACTTACATCACCAATATTACTAATGACCTCAATTGCAATAAGGATTGAAAGTAAAGGACCAATAATTTTTAAACAAAATAGAATTGGAGAAAAAGGAAAAGTATTTAAGATTTATAAGTTTAGATCAATGATTGTGGGAGCTGAAAAAGGTGGAGTATATGAAACTAAGGGAGATAAAAGAGTAACAAAAGTTGGTAAATTTATACGAAAAACAAGTATTGATGAATTACCTCAGTTATTAAATATTTTAAAAGGAGAAATGAGTATAATTGGACCTCGCCCAGTATTAACTTATCATCCTTGGAAGTATGAAGAATATAATCAAGAACAATTAAAACGATTTGAAATAAAACCAGGAGTAACAGGATTAGCACAAGTAAATGGAAGAAAAGATGTTGAATGGAATAGAAGAATAGAATTTGATGTAGAATATGTGAAAAAAGTTAGTTTTATATATGATTTAAGAATTTTATTTAAAACAATTAGTAAAGTATTTTTAATGAAAGATAATGTGAATGTTGGCGAGACAGTAGTATCAAGTAGTGAAAAAATTGAAGAAAAAGTATAGAGGAGACCAACTATGAAAAGTCAATAGAAAAATAAAAAAATATAAAAGTTTT
>JAUNSP010000038.1 GCA_030539155.1 Clostridia bacterium | reverse complement strand
AAGATAGTAGACAAATTATATATACTTTTTGCCTACTAATATTTTACACTAACTTTCAAACTTAGCACTTCAAAAGAATAGTACATGCTAACTTTTATAATATGTGTTATTAAATTTTAAAGAATTCAATTGATTTTGTGTCTTTAGGATTATAGTCCACAGCTCTTGTATACAAATCAAGAATCTGTCGAAAATTTTAACATATTTAAAATTAAAGGGTGTCAACATATTATATTCACACCTTTATTTTACTACATACTTTAAATATTTTGTGGACAAGTTATAAAACTCGAACCATTTTATTATTTTGTAAATATTAATTTTTTCTTATTTTATACTATTTTTATATTTCTTTCCACTTCCACATGCTGTCTTTTTTTTTACCATCTCAATTTTAGGTATTTTTAATGTTATGGTCGGATTATATTTTATGAATCCATAAATATCACAAGCATCTCTAAAAGAGCCTTTTATAACCTTTAAAATATTTTTATAGTATGATTTAGAAAATGTATTCGTTTGGCAAAATTTATTTATAAAAGAATTTAATGTAACACTTGTAATTCCAGATAATCTATACATGCCTAAATTAGGTTTTAAATACTTTTCAAAAGCAGCAACTTCACATTCTTTTTTTGTTTTAAATCCTAATTTACTAACTCTTTTTCTTTTACCATTAATTTTACCAACATCAATTGTATATTCATAATATTTGTTTCGTTTTCTTATACTTACTTTTATATTTTTTTATCATATACTTAATATACAATAAAAATTTCACCTTTTGTCCGAATTGGTTAAAACTGGATAAAAGTGGGGAAAACGCAAAAATATAAAGCTATAAAAGATAGTGTCTATCTATTCTTCATAGCTTTTAAAGTTTAATTTACGTTGGAATATTCATTTATCTTTTAATTCTTCTTTTATCATTTTTGTTAGAATTTCAAATCTTTCTTTTGATGTTTCAGATATTATGGTTGGAAGTTCTATACACATTTTATAAAATGCTTCTTTATCTCCTGTAACAATCTCATAAAATTTATCCATTGATACTTTATATCCCAATTCTTCAAAAACATCTACCATTGTCTGAATAGTTCTTCCATTATCGTGAGTTGTTAATCCTTTAACATTTTCAGCTAAAAACATTTTGGGTTTTCTTTGACGATAATTTTAGTATTTTTCAAAATGTTTCAAAACTCTGCAAGTATTGATGTTAAGCTTATTTCCCACAACAATTTTTATATTTCTTTCCACTTCCACATGTTCTCTCCCTATTGGTATTATCCGTATATATAGTATTTAAGGTATTATAGTTATTTCACGGTTTTCACGGACAAGTAACCTTCACTATATATAGTATATATAGTATTTATTTTATTATCATTATTTATCTCCTGCGAACAAATTGTGAACATTGTTCGCAATATTTCATTTTACTAATAATGGTTATTAGTCCATCAAAAAATTATTAGTTTTTAATGTACTTATGGCATTATATAGTATTTTTTAAAAAATGTAAATAAAAATAAAGGAATTTAAAAAAACTCCTTTATACTTTATACTTAATTATTTCATTAATAGTGTTTGAATACGTCATATTTTCAAACACCTTATTTGCTCTTTTTCTTGAATCTTCTGTACTTGAAATATAATAATTTTCTGTTGTTTCTATATTTCTGTGTCCTAATATATCTGCTACATCTCTTATTTCAACTCCATTTGTTAAAATTCTTGTTGCATAACTGCCTCGTAAATCATAAAATCTACATTTTTTTATTTCTAATTCTTCGTGAATAATTTTAAATGGATATTTAGTTAAATCTGTACCTACATATAAACCATCTTCTCTTGTAAAGACCAAATTAATTGTATTGAGAGTTAGAAGATTATCTTTATTACTTACAATTCTGTGTTCTACAACTTTACCATATTCATTTTTAACATCTTCTAAATGATAATATTTATATTTGTTTGCATATAAATTTTTTAAAAATGACTGTTTTTTCTTATAATTTTTTAAAGCATTTAATAAAGTTTGACAAATATAAATTTTTCTTGTTCCTGTAGGAGTTTTAGTTCCTCCAATGTACCATCTACCCTTTTCATCTTTAGGTTTATCATAAACATTATGCTTTACATAGATTACTCCTTCTTTTAAATCAATATCATTCCAGGTTAAAGCACATACTTCTCCTGTCCTCATTCCTGTAAAACAAGAAGTTAAAAATGCACAAGTAAAAGAATCATTTTTAGTAAATCTATTTAAGATTTTATCTATTTCTTCTTGTGTATACAAATGTTTCACTTCTTCTTCTACTTTATCCATTTTAGGTAATCTTAACGTCAAAGCTGGATTATATTTCAAAAATCCATATACATTACAAGCTTCTCTAAAAGAACCTTTTACAACTTTTAATATATTGCCAAAGTAAGATCTTGAAAAATCATACTTATTACATATCATTATAATAAAATTGTTTAATGTTACACTTGTTATTGTTGACATTCTATACATACCTAAATTAGGTTTTATATACTTTTTAATAAGCGTTTTATAAGCTTCAATGGTATTATATTTCAAATTAGTTTTACAATAATGTTCAACCCAATAATCCAAATAATCGCTATATGAAATGGAACATTCTTTGAAAGGTACTCCTGCATTAAGGTATTCTGTATATGCCTTATTTCCTGCTTCAATTGCCTCTGCTTTTGTCTTAAATCCAGATTTATTAATATATTTTCTTTTTCCATTTATTTTTGCAATTTCAAATTGATATTGATAGACCTGCCCTCTTTTTTTTACATTAACTTGCCCCATTATATTATTTCTCCAGTATTTGAAATAATATTAATCTTTTTAACATTATTAATATCTGATAAGTCATTGCCTTGATTTTCTATTAGAAATTTTTCAAGAGTAGATTTTAAAATTTTCATACTCCCTAATTTTATAGCAGGTAAATATCCTCTTTCAATTAGCAAATAAATATAATTAGGACTAGAGTGCAGTATTTCAGCTACCTCTTTAACTGTAAAAATCATCTTTTCATTCATTAGCTCTTTGACCTCCATAATAGAGAACAAGCTAAAGCTATAATTTAATATTTAATTAGTTTCTTGGTTTTGGTTTAAACATACTTTAACATATAAATTTCAAAAAGTATACTGCAGGATTTTGCAATATTTTTGCAAAAAATATTATTAAAATATATTATTCTCATACTATATCAGTATTACTTATACTTCTATTTGTAGTATATCAATTGTAAAAAAAATTACTTAATTGCTATAATAATTTCATTTTCATTTACCGTGTTTTCTTTGTTATTAAATAAATAGGTATCTCCAAATAGATATACATTATATTCAAGCTCTTTTAACTTTTGTAGAATTATTTCAAAAAATTCACTCGTATCTTGTATAGATAAATTAATATCCTCAATATATATTTTTATAATGTTTTCGTTTTCAATAATCTTTTTCTTCAATAATTTTAGAATATATTCTTCTGTCATATTTTTTCTATCCTCCATCTCTTTTGCTGATATTTAATTTCTATGATAATCCTATTGTCAACTTTAGAAGATATTATATTATACTTTAATTTATACTTCAACTATATTTTTAGAAAAACTAATAAATATAAAAAAATTAAAGGAAAATTAATCCTCTAATTTTAACTGTATTAATTCTTTTATATCTTTTATAGCAAAATCATATTTTTTACATATTCCAAAACCATATTTAGCCCATATAAATTTAATATTTGCTTGTCTAGTTGCTTGATAATCTTTATCCGTATCTCCTATATAAACTGCATTTAATATTTTATTTCTTTTCATTATTTCCCTTATATTAAAACTCTTATCTTTAAGTGTGTTACCTGAGCATTCATAATCTTTAAAATATTTGTTTAAGTTATAATAAGATAAAAAAGCTTCAATATATCCTGTTTGACAATTACTAACTATATATAATTCATACTTTTTACTTAGTTCTTCAATTGTTGATATAGTGTTACTATAAATGTTTCCTCCATACTTTGACAAATATACTACTTCTTCTTCTTGACATTCTGTTATAAATTTTTCTCCATTTTTCTTATTATCACAAAAAAGATATTCAACTATTTCTTCTTTTGTAAATCCCATAATTTTATTTATTTCATTATCATTAATAGTTAATCCATAGTTTTTAGCAATCTTGCTCCATACATTTTTTATTTGCTTGGTTGAATCCCACAAAGTTCCATCTAAATCAAATATAATTGTTTTATACAATATTTTAATCTCCTAATTCTTTAAAAATTTTGTATTCTTCTTTACTAATATACTAAATCATTAAATTAAGCTCAAATACGATTTAACAAACTCATTTAGTTTATATTTATTTTTCCAATCATTTGGGGGTATTTTTCTTTCTAAATATTTATTATTATTTATAATCATATATATTTTTTCTTTTAAATTCTCAACATCTGATTTTTTAAATATATAGTTATTTTCATTATCTTCAGCAATTTCATTAAATGTTGGAATATCATTTAATATAGTTGGTATGCCTAGTATTAATGATTCTAGTGCTGAATATCCAAAACTTTCTGATTTGCTTGGCAAAACAGTAAAGTCTGCTATTTTATAAGCTTCTGACATATAATCAAACCTAATTATTTTTATATCTATATTATTGTCTTTCGCTGTTTCTTTTAATGTATCTACAAATTTTATATATTGTTTATCTAATCCAGTATAAATTATCTGTATTCTTTTTTTATCTTCTTCTTTTAGTAAACAGCAAGCTTTTAATAATAGCATAGGTTGTTTTTGCTGTGGTTCAAGTCTTTGTGGAACAACTATTTTCAACTTATCATAATCCAATCCATATTGTAAATTGATTTCTTCTTTAGTCTTTTCTGTTTTTAATCTTTCTATATCTATTGCGTGTGGAATAACTTTAATATCACAATCTGTTAATTTTTTATATTCATTGGCATAATATTTAGAAGGTGCAACAAAAAAAGTATTTTTACTATTTTTATATTTTTTCATTATTTCTAACATTTTTGAATACGATTCTTTTCCCCACGCTAATTCGTATTCAAATGGATTAGTATGTATTGTAAAAATTCTTTTCTTATTTTTCCAACATTCTAAAAACAATTGTGAGTTCAATTGTATAAAATCATATTTATCTATGTTTATTTTCTGTTGTAGTTTTTCTGCTAAATTAATATAAGATTTTTCACTTTCAAAATTGCCAAAATAATTTTGAACAATATATTCATCTGCTTCTTCATCTGTATTAAATAGGTCTATATTAATATAATTAACACCATTCTCTTTATGTGTTTTTCCAGAAAACATATAAACATCTACTTCATTTTTTTCTTTTATTAAGCTGTTTGCTAAATCCATTACAAATCGTTCAGTTCCACCTATTGCTTTATTGGATATTGACCAGGTATTTATTATTGCTATTTTCATTATTACCCCCTATATATTTTATAAATTTTCATTAATTAACTTTTTTCTTACTTCAAAACTTTCTGTAGTTGAAGTATCAAATTCATTACCATCTAAAATGTAATTTATCCAATTCTGTGCATAATCTTTTATTAAAGGTTCTTCTTCATTTTTTAACTGTGTATCTTCGCAATAATATTCATCAATAAATTTTTTCATACCCTGCATATCAACTCCTCTAGTTTTTGAAAAAAACAAATTTGCAATTAAAATTGCAATATCACATACTGAAGATCCATATTTTGCGTCATCAAAATCTATAAAACCAATTTCTCCATTATTGTATCTAAATATATTATTTCTAGTTAAATCAAAATGTAATGCTGATTGTCGTTTGTTTTTATTTTCAAACGGAACACTTGGTAAATCAAATTCATTAATATTAGTATCGTTATGGAATCTTCTTAATAATTTTGCAATTGCAGTTATTGTTTCATTATCTAATTTTCCAGTTTTAACATTCCAACCTATTTGTGTACCATTAACGAATGAATATATTACACAATAATTTGTATCTAATATTTTTTCATAATAATTATTTTCATTTGTAGGAATTATATTAGGTATATTAAAATTTAAACTTGATAATTTTTTATGCAATTTAACCATTGATTTTGTGTGGTTTATTTCATTATATATTTTTATAGCATACTTTTCCTTATTAGAATATGCAATATATACATTTCCATCTGTTGATTGCTCATTTTTTTCGATTTTTTCAACTTCAATATTATATCTCTCCTTTAAAACTAATGCTAATTCATTTTCTATTATTTCCACTTTAATTTCATCTATATTTTTAACGATTTTATCTGAATTTAATGATGGCATTTTCCTTAATTCCTCCTTCGTAATTTTCCCTTCAACATACAAATTAAACATTTCATATTGATTAGTACAATTTTTGCATAAATTATTTTCTTTAAAACATTTATATTTAATATCTTCTTTTTTATGTAGTTCAAATATATTACTTGTTTTTTCAGTTATTAATCCAATTGGACATTCTTCTAAATTTCCATATCCATCTATACTCTGTACAAAAAAAGGAATATAACAACTTGTACTTCTTTTATCTTGTTTCATAATCTCTATTAATCTCATAATATAGGCTTTAGGTGGTAATATTTTAACATATTTTTCAAAATTTTCGATAAGTACTTTTTCAAAATCAATTATCTGCTTTTTTGAAAAATTTAATGTTTCTTTTGGTTCTCCTCTTACAGGTCTAGGTATAATTATGAAATTGTTACAATCTTTAAACTT
This sequence comes from Clostridia bacterium, assembly GCA_030539155.1. Taxonomy (GTDB): domain Bacteria; phylum Bacillota; class Clostridia; order TANB77; family CAG-508; genus JAUNSP01. Next base: position 7,949 of record JAUNSP010000038.1, on the reverse strand, counting down.
TTCTAAAAATTCTAAAAATTTATCGGTATTATATTTTGTTAGAACACAATTTATTTCTACACCTATATCTGATTTAATCATAAACTCAATATTTTTTAGTACTCTTTCAGTTACTTTTACACTATGTGATTTAGCATAATTAGATTCTTCTGTTACTCCGTCTATCGAAATTTGAAAGTTTATATTGCCCAATTTCTTATATTCTTTAATTTCTTTTTCTGTTAGATTAAAACCATTTGTTAAAATTTGTATATATGAATATTTTTTATGTATTTTTTTTACAAAATCAAATAATTTTTTATTAGTTGTGATTTCTCCTCCTGAAATTTTTAATATATCTGCATATAATATATTTTTACTATTTTCTATTACATTTAAAGCTAAATCATAAAAATCTTCCATAGTTCTACTATTTCTAAAGTGGTTCTTTGCTTGTACTGGTAATAAATCTATTTTATCATACCATTCATCTGCAACTTTTAAATTGCCGTTCATATCTTTATTTAAGCAATAGTCTGTTGGATAAAATCCTTCACAATAATCACACTTAAAATTACAAAATTCTTCTGCAATTCTCTGATCCTGATATATAGTTCTATTTATTTTTTTTTGTACCATTTTATTCCTCCATATATTTTTTATATAACTGCATATATTTATCTATAATTATATCTGCACTAAATTCTTGTCCTATTTTTTCAATAATTCTTTTAGTATTAGTTTCATTTCTTTTTAAGATTAATGCCTTATCAATTCCATTACAAATTGAATCCATACTTTTATTAACTATAATAATATTTTCAATTTTTTTACTAAGATATGGTATGTTTCCAGACGCAAATGCAACAACTGGTGTACCACAATATGTAGATTCTAAGCAAACTTGTGAAAAACTTTCTGGCAATTCAGAAAAGTTTAATGTTACATCTGCAATAGAATAGTAATACTTTAATTCTTCACTTTTTATCCATCCTGTATCTATGAAATATTCTGGTAAATCATTATCTGATGAAAACGGTCCAACAATACAGTAATTTTTTTCGTTTTTATTTAATGTTTTAGATAACTCGATTAAATATTTTCTTCCTTTTTCTTCTATTGGTCTGCTAGGAAAAAACAGTATATACTTATAATTTTTGATTATTTTATCAATTATTTTAGGTCTTTCTTTATCATTCATAATGCAGTTTTTAGAAATATTATAAAATATATTCTCATTAATATGACGTGGTATTACATAACAACTTGTTTTATTATGTAATACTTCTTGTTTTTTTTCATATATAGATCTTGCAAATTCCGATGGTGCAATTACTCCATCAAACTCGCCTCCTAAAGCTTTATCCAAATGGCTTCCTTTTTCTGCTGTTGCAATTAAAACATCGTGTAAAAAATAAAACTTCTTAGCTCTCCCACTAATTTTTGGAAATGTAAAAGAACAGCAGTGAATATTTAATATATCTGTTCTATTCATTTCTTTAGCAATCTTTTCTATAATATTATTATCATTTAAAACAACATATTTTATTCCGTCAACAAAAAATTCCTCTTTATCAGACCTTATACTTTTACTTAATATTGTTATATCTTCTACTTCTTCTAATTTTATAAATTCTTTAGCAAGATTTGTTATGGTTCTTGCTTTTCCACCATATTGAAGTGGGTATATTTCTGGTTCATCATCAAAAAAACTAATTTTCATTATTCCTACTACCTCTCTAATTCATAATAAGCTAAACAAATTTTTTCTTTTTTATATTCAGTTGCTATTGCCCTACAATCTTCTCTTATAATTGCTAGCATTTGTTTCTTATTTATATCATCATATTGTGATCTATAAACTGCAACGCAATTTACTATATTTTCTATTTTTTCTTCTACATTTACTATTTGAAGATTTAATTTATATTTTTGCTTTATTTCTTCTAACCTATCAATATAGGATTTTTTACATCTAGCATACGGATATTCGGGATAAAATACAACTTTTATATTTTTATCTAATAATTTAATCTTATTGTTCATTACTGCATTATATACTGCAATATGGTCTGGGTGATTTCCTATTCCCATTGGAATCATTAATGTATCTATTTCGTAATTTTCTAAAATATTCACCAAATTACATATTATTTTATTTTCAATATTTTTTACATTATCTTTATTTATTCTTGTAGATTTTTCTTTTAAAGATATAAATTTATAATTTAAAATTTCTTCTATTGCTATTTTTGATTCTCTCATTCTAAGTTCTTCATACTTATTTTCATCAATACTAATATTTTCTTTCCAAGTAAAACTATCTAATTTCATATTTGAAAATATATTTAATACGATTACTTGCATATTATCATTTATATATCCTAATGCTGACAATGAAAAATCATCTGGGTGTGGTTCTAGTACTAATATTTTTTGGTTTATTTGTGTTTCATTTCTTTTATTTTTAAATAGGATTACGCCCTCATCTTCTAAAAATTTTTTTCTTATATTTTCTTCTTTAGGCAACTCGCATATAGTGTATTTTTCTAAATATACTAATTTATTATCAACTATTGAATAAAATGGCATATATATTTCTTCTTTCATTTTCCCACTCCTATATATTCTATTCCAGAACTAATAATGACTTCTTTATCCAATTTATTCCAACAATCAACAATATATTTTATATTTTTATATTTTATATAATCTATATTTAAAAATATATCGTGTGGACAGCTAATAATAATAACATCTGCATTTATTAAATATCTATCTAACATATTATTAGTATTTATTGAATTAATATTATCCACATCAACTATTGGATCATATATATTAACATTATTAGTATGTATTTTAATAACATTATATAGTTCAATTGCTTGTGAACGCCTAATATCCTTTGAATTTGCCTTATAACTTTTTCCCAACATTAAAATATTTAAGCTTTGCATATTATCGTTTTTATTTAAAGTTCTTTCCTCCAATTTTTTATAAATGTATTGTGGCATTTTTTCATTTATATTTACTGCTTCTTCTAGTAATCTCATATTTACATTTGTTTCTATATTCTTAATTAAATAATGTATATCTTCTGGTATACAATGTCCTCCTGGTCCTATTCCTGGATATGCTAATTTATTTCCAAACTGTTCTATTTTTGTTTCTAATCCTTGTGTTATTTTATCTACTTCAAATCCATATCTATCACAAATCATTGCTAGTAAATTTGCTTGTGCTATATTTAGATTTCTCATTGAATTTTCCCATACCTTTATTAATTCTGCCTCTTCTATTGAATTAAATGGCGATATTTTTGCGTCGATTATAGAATTATAAAATTCACACGTTCTATTTAAAGCTTCTTTTGAGGAAGCACCACAAACCCTGTTTATATTTCCAACCCAAAATTTTGAGTTTCCAGGATCTATTCTTTCTGGACAATATGCCAATTGATAATCCGTATTTATTTTTAACATTCTTTTTTCTTTTAAATATTTTTCTACATATTTTCTTGTCATTCCAGGTGCAACTGTACTTTCTATAATTATCAAACTTTGTTTTTTTATATATCTATCCATATTACACATTACATTCTTCATTATAGTGAGATCTGGAATATCATTTTTAGTTGGTGTTGGTATACATATTATAATTATATCACATTCTTGTAACATAGAATAATTGCTTGTAGCAGTTAATTTTATTTCTTTGCAAGAATCTTTTATTTGTTTTGGAATATCTAATCTATTATTTATTTTTTTTATTGCGTTTTCATTTGTATCAATTCCTATGACATTATATCCTTTACTAGCAGTTAAATATGCTAAAGGTGTACCAATATATCCTAATCCAATAATTCCTACATTGTTTTTTTTATTCACATTTTCTTCATTCATTTTCACTTATATTCCTTCTATTATTTCAAAAAATTTAATTATATTTTCATTTTTCAGCTGTACATTTTTATAGTATCTATTTATTATTGAATATCTATCTTTTCGTGGTACTAAGTTTAAAAAACTTTTCTTAATAATTTCTTTTGTTAATCCATATTTTTTACAATTTTCAAAAATTTTCATTTTTGTTATTGCATTGTAAATACTATTTGAAAATCTTTTTTGTACTAATGACATCAATAATATTCCAACAGATACAGACATTCCGTGAGGTATATCTATATTTTGTTCAATTTCTTTTGCCATTATATGTTCCGAACCACTTTCTGGTCTTCCTGTACCATATAAATTTGTTATATAACCTGCAATTCCAATAAATTTAAACAATTCTATATTGTTTTCAATAATATTATCAAATGAATTGTTATTTATAAATTGTAACACTTCATATAATAAAGTATTTGCTTGATTATAAATGTTTTCATTTATCTTTTCATTTATATCTTCATTTGCTATTTTCCAGTCATATAGAGCTGTATAAATAGAAAGGACATCAGCTAATCCATATAGATTTTCATTTTTTGAAAGTTTTAAAACATCATTATCAATTATAATTTTATCAGGCATTTTTGCTTGTAGAGTTATTTTTTTGTCATTATCAATTAAAGCAACTTTATTAGTTGAATATGAATTAGTTGATAACATTGAAGGAATACATATATATTCAGTATTTAACTTGTACGATATATATTTTCCAATATCTATTGTACTTCCACCTCCAAATGATATAACTTTATCTATCCCATCTAGTTTCTCTATGTAGTTCTCTATTTTTTTTATATCTTTTGATATATTGTGCCAGTTTTCTTTAATAATATATTTATTATCAATCTTTATTTTCTTTAAAGAAGTTGGAGAATAAATAAATAAAGTATTTTCTTTTAAATTCTTTAAATATTGATTGATTTGCATTTCTTTTGCAACATCATAAAAATATTCCACTCGTTTCCGTCGAGTAGACAAGCTCGACTACCTCCTCTTCTTTATTATTTGTATAATAGTGTGAAAGGTTTGTCTTATTGCCCCTCACAGAACCGTACGTGCGGTTTTCCCGCATACGGCTCTTCATATAATCTTCATCATTACCATATTTGTACATATATTTTTGGCTTTACTATTGGTACCCTTGTTAGTATTAGCTTGTATTTGTTCACTTTTATTTTCTTTTGACTTCTTCTACTCATTATTTTGTATAATCTATATTTTGCATATTTATATATTCCAAGTAAATCATTATACATTCCGTTTATTCCATAATATCTGTACATTCCTACAAGTTTTCTATTTAGTCTTTCTATTACGTCTACTAGATTTGCGTGCATATTCTCTTTTAACCATTTATTTATTGCTTGTTTCTTTGCTTTCTTCTTTTTCTTGCTTATTTTGTGTTGTATTGTGTATTTTCCAGTTCTAGTTTTACTGTTGTGATGACTAAATCCTAGAAAATCAAAACTTGCTTTGTTTCCTTTAAATCTGCCATATGGAATAATTCTTGTTTTATCCTCCGCTAATTCTAATTTGAACTTTGCTAGCCTTTTCTTCAAAGCTCCATACACTGCCTGTGCTTCATTTTCATATTGAAACATTATTATAAAGTCATCAGCATATCTTATTAAGTATGCTTCTCCTTTTAATTTTGGTTTTACGACTTTATAGAACCATAAATCTAACACATAATGTAAATATACATTTGCCAATACTGGTGATATTAGCCCTCCTTGTGGAGTTCCTTTATCGCTTTCTTGATATTTCATTTCTTCTATTATTCCACTCTTTAGAAACCTTGTAATGTATCTCAGAAAGTTGTTGTCTTCTATGTCATTTTGTAAGAATTTCATTAACCATTCATGGTCTACATTATCAAAGAATCCTTTGATATCTGCATCTAAAATATAATTTACTTTATTTATCATTATTCTCTGATTTATTTCTCTTATTGCTTGGTGGCAATTTCGATTTGGTCTAAAACCATATGAACAATCAAGAAATTTCGTCTCATATATCTCATTTAATACATAAGCCATACATCCTTGTACTAGTCTGTCTTCATATGCTGGTATTCCTAACGGTCTTAGTTTATCACTTCCAACTTTTGGAATATAAGTTCTTTTGACTGGCTGTGGCTTATAACTAAATTTCTTCATTCTTGCTAGTAGATTGTCTATGTTATTTTCTAGTTTTTCATTATATTGTTCTTTTGTAACATTATCTATTCCACTTGCTTTACCCTTTAGTTGTTTCTTATGCTGTTCAATTAATGTTTCTTTATTTACATAGCACATTAATGTTTGTAGCTTATTGTACTTCTTTGCTAATGTTCTTATATCTTTTCGTTCATTTACCATATTCTACCTCATCTCCAGTATGATTTATGTTTCACTAAAGAAACGATTTATATGCTAATCCCTTTACTCCATTTATTTTCATAAACTTCTTAGTTACTATGGATTAGTCCGACTTCTCATATACCATATTATTATCTTGAGTTACCAACCTCTTGTATAATCTTTACTAAAAAAAATTTAGAGTATATGAGACCTCCCAGGTATCTATAATATCTTTAAGAACTCGCCATACATTAGAACTCCGATGGAACTTTCATAATATCTTGCATTAACGATATTACCAGTATTGTTTACTGTGAAAGGAAACACATCAACTTCCATTTATATATAACTGACGGAGCTAAACTGTTTCACACTTTCGTATTACGGCTCGAACTCTCTTTTGTCTACGCTTAAACCTAATCTCACGACTTCGGCTCCAAGACTAAATACTAGCGATTTGCTAAATCTTACTAGGTTTGGACTTACACCAAACTGGATATTATACACCGAACTGGCGCACTCCTATAAATATTTATTATATTTTTTACTATTTTTAATTTCTTCGGTTAATACTGGTAATTTATTCATTTTGTCTTTATTTGCAATCAAAATAACATTATTACAATTTACAATATTAATATTCTCAATTCCTATTGTTACAATCAAACAATTTTCGTCTTTATTCAATACATTTGTCTTTTTTGTTTCTTTCGCTAGTATGTTTCCCAATTGTGTATTTTCAAGTTGATCCTTTTCTTGTATTTTAAAAAAATCATTTATAGTTCCAATATCTAGCCATTCAAATTCTCCTCGTATCATTTTAATATTATCAGATTTTTCTAAGATACCTTTATCAATAGAAATTGCTTGTATTTTATTGTAAATAGTTTGCATTGTGTTAAATTCTTTTTTAGTATTGATTACATTTTTAATTTCTTCTTGATATTTATATAAATCAGGTAAAAATTTTTTAAAGCTTTTTAATATAGTATCAATATTCCATATAAACATACCACTATTCCAAAAATATTCTTTACTCTCTATATATTTAAGGGCGTTTTCATAATTGGGTTTTTCTTTAAATTCTTCTACTATGTTATAGTTATTTGTTTTATCATAATGAAATTTTATATATCCAAATCCTGTTGATGGGTATGATGGTTTTATTCCAATAGTAACTAAATTTTCAGTAGTATTAGCAATATCTATTCCGTCTTTAATATTTTCAATAAGCTTTTCTTTTTGTTCTATATAATGATCTGAAGATAAAACAGTTATAGTTCCATTTCCTCGCATATCTTTTATTTTTAATGTAGCATAGAATATGCACATTGCAGTATTTTTTGAACTAGGTTCACAAAAAATATTTTCCCTTGGAATGTTATAATCTATGTATCTACTTGCAATTTCTTCTTGCTCCTTATTTATAATAATAAAAATATTTTTGTATTCAAATATTGATTCTACTCTTTTTATTGTTTCATTAATCATTATATTATTTCCATATAAGTTTAAAAATTGCTTCGGTTTTGACTTTAAGGAAATGGGCCATAGTCTTGTTCCATTTCCTCCTGCCAATATTAAAACAAATTTATTAGAAATGTTACTATTTTTCATTTTTTACTCGTATAATCAATTATATAGAAATATTAATCTATTTAATTGATTAATCCCTTTC
>JAUNSP010000037.1 GCA_030539155.1 Clostridia bacterium | reverse complement strand
AGTGGCTGAGTATAGAATTGAAGTATAAATTTGGACATTAGAAATTTAACAAAAAATTGAGATATTATAGATTTATAATATCTCAGTTTTTATATAAAAAGATTTTAAATGTTCGCTTGTTTTTTTTTTGAAAATGTTGTATAGTAATTGAATAGGAAACTTATAAAAGAGTAGAAAGAAAAGGGGGGAATGCTAAAATAAGTTTTTAGCGTGAAATATATGGGATTTTTTGCAAAATTAAAACAAGGTTTGGATAAAACAAGGAATTCATTTGATGAAAAATTAAATGTAGCTTTTAGTAATTTTAGAAAGGTGGACGAAGATTTATTAGAAGAATTAGAAGAAATATTAATAATGTCTGATGTTGGAGTAGAAACATCAGTTAATATAGTGTCAAATTTAAGGAAAAGAATAAAATTAGAAAAAATAGAAACATCAGAGGATGTTAAGCAAGCTTTAAGAGATGAAATAAAGGGGATTTTCGAAAAGACAGATATAGCATTAGATCTAAGCACTGTACCATCTGTAATACTAGTAGTAGGAGTAAACGGTGTTGGGAAAACAACTTCAATCGGAAAAATGGCAAATAGATTAAGGATGGAAGGAAAAAAAGTAGTAGTGGCAGCGGCGGATACTTTTAGGGCGGCGGCAGTGGAGCAATTAGAAATATGGGCTAATAGAGCAAATTGCGATATTGTAAAAGGTCATGAAGGAACGGATCCAGCGGCTGTAGTATATGACGCTGTAAAGTTTGTAAAAGAAAACGGTGCGGATGTTTTAATATGTGACACTGCTGGGCGACTTCATAATAAAAAGTATCTAATGGATGAACTTTTAAAAATAAGGAAAGTAATTGATAAAGAATTACCTAATAGTTCGAAAGAGGTTTTAATGGTCTTAGATGCAACAACGGGTCAAAATGCAATTTCACAGGTAAAAGCATTTAAAGAAACAGTTGATATTACCGGAATTGTTTTGACAAAGTTAGACGGAACTGCGAAGGGTGGAGTAGTAATTGGAATAGCAGATGAGAATAATATGCCTATAAAATTTATTGGCGTTGGAGAGCAAATTGATGATATGGAAATCTTTAATAGTGAAGATTTCGTAAAGGCAATTATATGATAAAACTTTAAGAAAGGGGGGGATAAAAATGTTTGCGTTTATAAAGGGGAGTTTAGAATCAAAAGCAAAAAACTACGTTGTAATAGAAAATTCAGGCATAGGATATAAAATTTTTATGTCTGAGGTGACAATTGAAAAATTGGGTGAATTAGGGGAAATTGTAAAGGTTCATACATATTATCTAGTTAGAGAAAATGAAATTAGTTTGTATGGATTTACATCACAAGAAGAGTTAAGATTATTTGAACTATTATTATCTGTAAGTGGAGTAGGTGCAAAGTCAGCAATAGCGATGTTATCTGCCATAGAGCCATCGGCCTTTGCACTTGCAGTAATAACAAATGATGTAGGTAAACTTACAAAAGTGCCAGGAGTAGGGAATAAAACTGCTCAGAGGTTAATATTAGAATTAAAAGATAAATTAAAAACAGAAGATTCTATTTCGGCGGAAAATATACAAGTAAAATCAGGTATTAAAAATAATAAAGAAATTGAGGAAGCAATGGAAGCTCTCAAAGTGTTGGGATATACGGGAAAGGAAATAGAAAAAGCTCTTCAAAATATAGAATTAGAGGGATTAAGCATAGAAAAGATAATAAAGATAGCTTTAGGAAACTTGGCTAGGTAGAAAGTATACAATAAGGAATGGGGGAGATTTGATGGAGACAAGACCATTGGCGTATAGGATGATGCCAAAAACTTTGGAAGATTACACTGGTCAGGAACATATATTAGGAAAAGATAAAATATTGTATAGAACAATAAAAGCTGACAGGTTATCGAGCATCATTTTATATGGACCTCCTGGATGTGGAAAAACATCACTTGCAAAGGTAATAAGCAATACTACAAAATATAAATTTGTAAAAATTAATGCCACAACAGCGGGGGTAGCGGATATAAAGACAGCGGCTGTTGAGGCAAAAAATTTAATGCTTAATCCAAGTGGAAAATGCATTTTATTTATAGATGAAATTCACAGATTTAGCAAACTTCAGCAGGATGCACTTCTTCCTTTCGTGGAGGATGGTACAATAATCTTAATAGGGGCAACAACCGAGAATCCTTATTTTGAAGTAAATAAGGCATTAATATCGAGGTCAATGGTTTTTAAGTTAGAACCACTTACAATAGATAATGTAGTAGATGTTTTAAAGAGGTCATTAAGAGATGGAGAAGGATTAGGAAATTATAATATAAATATCAAAGATGAAACTTTATATAAGATTGCGGAAGTTTCAAACGGAGATGTTAGAACAGCATTAAATGGATTGGAAGTAGCTGTTCTTACAACAAAAATGGATAGCCAAGGTTGTATTAGGATTACAGATGAGATAGCGGCGGATAGTGTACAAAATAGAAAAATTTTATTTGATAAGAAGGGTGATAGTCATTATGATAATATAAGTGCATTTATAAAATCTATGAGGGGAAGCGATCCTGATGCAACTGTTTTTTATTTGGCAAGGGCAATAGATGGAGGAGAGGATCCAGTATTTTTAGCAAGGAGAATAGTGATTGCCGCATCTGAGGATGTCGGAATGGCAAATCCTAATGCTTTAGTTGTAGCAACATCAGCAATGCAAGCTGTAGCCATGATTGGTATGCCAGAGGCAAGAATAATTCTAGCCGAGGCAGCAGTGTATGTAGCAACATCAAAAAAATCAAATGCAAGTTATATGGCTATAAATATTGCTATGGAAGATGTTCAAAACAAGGATACGGGAACAATCCCAATGCACATAAGAAATGCGCCACATCAAGGAATGAATAAGCTAGGTTATGGCGTTGGGTATAAATATCCACATGATTATCCAGGACATTATGTTGAACAGCAATATTTACCGGATAAGATGCTTGGAACAAAATATTATAATCCATAAAATAAAGGGAGTTGTTTATGAATAATATAATGAAAGAAATATATAGTATAGGAATTGATATCGGGGCATCGCATATAGGTATAGGAATAGTGAATCCTAATACTGGAGAGATAATTACAAAAGAATATATTATGATAAAAATAAATGGAGATAAGAATTTATTAATAAAAAATTTAATAGATGCTATTAATATAATACTTGCAAAAGCAGATTTAAGTATAAAAAACATTGATAAGATAGGCATAGGTTGCCCAGGAGATTGTGATATTAAACAAGGAATAATAATTATTGCACCCAATATGAATTTACAAAATGTTAGCATAAAAGAGGAGATTCAAAAAAATTTTAGTGTTGATGTTAGGATACAAAATGATGCAAGTTGCGCGATAGTCGGGGAATATTATTTTGGGTGTTTAAAAAATATAAAAGATGAATGTATTTTAATAACCCTGGGGACGGGAGTAGGTTTTGCTAGCATTAACGAGAAAAGAGAGTTATTAGGAATTAAATCTTGCAATGAATTAGCAGGTATTTTTAGAAGGGCATATAGTCCAGAAAATCATATGCATAATACTGGTTCATTAAGTTTTTTACAAAAAGAGTATTCAGAGTACGTAAAACAGGGAGTTTCAAGATATGAAATTTTTGAGAATATAAGAAAAGGGGACGATGGGGCAATTTGTTTTTTTGAAAAATATTTGGCTGATGTTGCAAGAGCAATAGAGAGTCTTGAGAAACATACAAATATTAAGAATTATTGTATCGGAGGGGGAATATCAGAATATGAAGATATTTTTTCTAATAAATTAAAGAGAAAATTACCTAGTATTAATTTATATATCTCAAAATTCAAGAATGATTCAGCCATTATTGGAGCTGCTATATTATAGTTAACCTGTAACACCATTTTTAAATTTTTTTACATAAAGTCTAGACAAATAATAAATATTATGGTATAATTTAAACCGTAACATGTTGTTTAACAAAGAAAGGAACGTGATAATTATGGAAAATAATTTTTCGGAAATTAACGAGCTTTATGATGAATATGAAGATTTGGACTATCAAGATGTAATGGATGAAGAAACAAAAAATTTTGGAGCAATGAAAAGATTTTCAGACACTTTGAAAGAACTAAAAAATGTTGTAGTGGGTCAGGATGACGCTGTTCGGGACATACTAAATTCGGTGTATGATAGTTTGTACTATGGGGTAAAACCGAATATTAACTTTATAGTAGGGGGTAGTGGTACTGGGAAAACACTCACTTTTAAGACTTTATCAAAATTACTGGATGTACCTGTAGCATTAGAGTTTGCAACGGGCTTATCAGAAACAGGATATGTGGGCAGAAATATTGATGAAATGTTAGTTCACCTATTGGAAAATTCAAAACAGTTCGACCCAAAAAATCGAGTTAATGTGGCACTCGCGGAAAATGGGATTCTAATTATTGATGAAATTGCAAAAAAGATAACTAGAGGAACCCAACCTGTAGGTAGGGATGTAAGCGGAAGAGGTGTTTTAGAAGGTCTGTTACCAATCTTAAATGGAGATATTGTACCTGTTACTTATAAGGACACGATAAATTATATGGGACAGTTGATATCAGAGGAAAAAACGATTATGTTTGATACAAGAAATTTAACGATTTTCCTAGTAGATGCGTGTATAGGCTTGAAGGAGATAAGAGAGAAAAGGTGTGGCGAAAAAATACCATTAGGATTTGGACTTACTAAAAAATCTAAAGAAAGTTGCATAAAATCTTATACAGAGTCTGATTTGATAGAATTAGGATTTACTAATGAATTTGTAGGGAGAATATCATATAATATAATCGAATTTCAAAAGGCAACTTTGGATTCTTTAGCACGAATAGTGAGGGATTCACATGTGTCCCCATTACTAGATAGAAAAAGACAATATGCAAAGTATGGCATAAAATTAGAATGGTATGATTCTATTTATTATGATATTGCACTAGAAACTTCACGTATGTGTAATCAAATAGGAGCCAGAGCACTTTTTAAGGTAGTAAATAAAATATTTAGGGAGATAACACCACTAATTAGTGATCATGGAAGTGGATTTAATAAGATTGAGCTGAAAGAAGGAATTCTCAAAGATCCCTCAAAATTTGAGGTGTCTTAAACAAAAGCAATAACCACCAGTAATATGGGTGGTTATTGCTTTTGTCAATAAATTATTAAGATTGTCTGATTTATTCTTTAAAATTCACAATTCTTTGGAGTTCTTGGGTATGGAATTACATCACGGATATTGTCTATTCCAGTTATGTACATTAATAATCTTTCAAAACCAATTCCAAATCCACTATGAGTACAACCTCCATATTTTCTCAAGTTTACATACCAATCTAATTCATTTATATTCATATCTAATTCATTCATTCTATCTACAAGTTTTTCATAAGATTCTTCTCTCTGGCTGCCACCCATAAGTTCTCCTGCCCCAGGCACTAATAAATCAACTGCAGCGACAGTTTTTTCATCTTCGTTTTGTTTCATATAAAATGCTTTTATATCCTTTGGCCAATTTGTTAAAAATACTGGTCCACCGAAATGGTTAGTTAAGAATTTTTCATGTTCTTTTGCAATATCTTCGTCATAACTTGGTGTATTTTCAAATTTTTCTGCAGATTCTTTTAATAAGGTAATTGCATTTTTAAAGTCAATTCTTGTGAAATGTGAATTTAAAAGATTGTTTAGTTTTTCAAGTAGACCCTTTTCAACAAATTTATCAAAGAATTCCATTTCATCCTTTGCATGTTTTAAAAGATATTTAATGATGTATTTTAAGCAATCTTCCTCAATATCCATAAGCCCATTTAAATCGCAGAATGCTATTTCAGGTTCAATCATCCAAAATTCTGATGCATGATATTTGGTGTTAGAATTTTCAGCTCTAAATGTTGGTCCAAAAGTGTACACTTTTTTGAATGCCATTGCATAGGTTTCAGCTTCTAATTGACCAGTAACGGCTAAGCCAACAGGTTTCCCATAAAAATCTTCATCAAAAGGAATCTCTTTAGAGTTTTTCAATTTATTTAAGTCTAAAGTTGTAACTTGGAAAACTTCTCCAGCACCTTCGGCATCATTTCCTGTGATTATTGGGCTATTTACATATACATATCCATTTTCTTGAAAATATGAATGTATTGCGTGAGCTGTTAAACTGCGAACTCTAAAAACTGCTTGAAACAAGTTTGTTCTAGGACGCAAATATGCTTGCTCTCTTAAGAATTCTCTGGTGTGACGTTTTGGTTGAATTGGGTAATCATCTTCTGAATTACCAAGCAAAATTATACTTGTTGCTTGAAGTTCAAAGTCTTGACCACTTGCAGGTGATTTAATAATTTTTCCAGTTACAGAAATGCTACTACCAATTTTAAATTTTTGTATTTCATCAAAATCCGCTAATTTATTATCATAAACAACTTGGATTGATTTAAAACATGAACCATCATGAAAATCAATAAAACCAAAATCTTTTTGTTTTCTATGATTTCTAATCCATCCATTAATTATAACTTCTTTCTCCATAAACTTGTCTTTGTTTAAATATATTTCTTTTATATCCATAAAACCAACTCCTTATAATCAAATATTATATACTTTTTTATAGATAAAGTCAATTAAAATTCAAAAACATTGTATTTTTATTGCAATAAAAATACAATTATGATATAATGACCAATAGATATTTATAAGTTAAATAGGAGGAGTTTATGAAAATAAGTAAAGAGGAAATTTTAAGAATAGCAGAGCTTGCAAGTCTTAAGATTGATGAAGGTGATATAGAAGAATATATTTTAAATTTGCAGGATATTTTAAATTTTGCAAATATAGTAAATAAGGTTGATACATCAAATATTGATACAACGATTGGAGCTAGTGAAGATTGCAATATTTTTAGGAAAGATGAGATAATAGAATTTGAAAATAAAGAAGGGTTACTTCGGAAATGCACCAGAGAAAGAAAGAAATATGTTTAAAATACCTAAAGTAGTGGGCTAGATGTTAAAAGATAGAAGTTACAAATTAGATATATAAAAGATTTATATTTTTAAAGAGGGGGATAATATGGAAATAATAGATTTAACTGTGCATGAGCTTTTGGAAAAAATTCAAAGTGGGCAATTAACTAAAAATGAAATTATGAAAGCGTATGTTGATAGGATAGATGAAAAAGAAAAAGATGTTGAAGCTTTTGTTACAGTTCTTACCGACGAGGCATTAAATAAAGTTTTAAACATCAAAGAAACTGGAGAATTAGCTGGAATTCCTATTGGGATTAAAGATAATATTTGTACAAAAGGAATAAAAACTACGTGCTCTTCAAAAATGCTAGAAAATTTTGTAGCACCTTATGATGCTACTGTAATGAAAAAGTTGGATGAAGTAGGGTTAATTAATATAGGAAAATTAAATATGGATGAATTTGCTATGGGTGGCTCAACCGAAAATTCAGCATTTAAGAAAACGAAGAATCCATGGGATCTAAATAGAGTTCCAGGGGGGTCAAGTGGAGGTTCTGCAGCAGCTGTTGCTAGTAATCAAGTACCCTGGGCACTTGGTTCAGATACAGGGGGATCAATTCGTCAACCAGCCTCTTTTTGTGGGGTAGTTGGATTGAAACCAACTTATGGTTTAGTTTCAAGATATGGGTTAGTTGCATTTGCATCATCACTTGATCAAATAGGACCCATTACAAAAGATGTAAAAGATGCTGCGATGTTATTAAACATAATTGCGGGTTATGATGAAAAAGATTCAACTTCAAACAAAAAAGAAAAAGAGGACTATGTTAAAAATCTAAATGGAGATATTAGAGGAATGAAAATTGGCGTTCCAAAGGAGTTTTTTGGAGAGGGAATAAATGAAGAAGTAAAGAAAAATCTAATGGATGCTACTGAAAAATATAAAAAGATGGGAGTAATTATAGAGGAATTTTCGCTAAATATTTCGAATGAGGCATTAGCTTCATATTACATAATTGCATGTGCCGAGGCAAGTTCAAATTTAGGAAGATTTGACGGAATTAGATATGGTTATAGAACTCCTAATTTCACAAATTTAAGAGAATTATTTGTAAATTCTAGGACTGAAGGATTTGGAGAAGAAGTTAAAAGAAGAATTATTTTAGGTACTTATGTATTGAGTTCAGGATATTATGATGCATATTATAAAAAGGCACAGCAAGTTCGTACTATAGTTATAAATAAATTCAATGAAGCATTTTCAAAATATGATTGTTTGCTTACACCAACATCACCTACGGTTGCATTTGGAATTGGTGAAAAATCAAATAATCCACTGGAAATGTATATGTCAGATATTTGCACCGTGTCAATTAATATAGCAGGACTTCCAGCAATTTCAATTCCAAGTGGAGTTGATCAAAACGGAATGCCTATTGGAATGCAATTGATTGGAAATAAATTTCAAGAACAAAAAATATTAAATGCTGCATTAGCTTTTGAAAAGGAAATAAAGTTTAGGGAGAATTATAAACCTACATTCAGAAAAGTCATGGGTTAACACTTTTTTACATAATAAGAGAGGTTGCCACGTTTATTATGTTTTGTATATTTTTGTTCTACTAAAGCACATAAAAATAATATACAAAATCGCTGTGGTTTTTATTCTTTAATTGAAAGCATTAACTTATAAATAGAAAGAGAGGAAAATAGATGTCAAGAGAAGATTATGAAGTTGTAATAGGACTAGAAGTTCATGCAGAATTATCTACAAAAACAAAGATTTTTTGTTCATGTCCTACAGAATTTGGTGGGGAACCAAATACACATTGCTGCCCAGTTTGTATGGCAATGCCAGGGGCTCTTCCTGTTCTTAATGAAAAAGTTGTGGAATATGCAGTAAGGGCAGGACTAGCTACAAATTGCTCAATTGCAAGTAAGTCAAAAAATGATAGAAAAAATTATTATTATCCAGATTTACCGAAATCATATCAAATATCTCAAGCAGATATGCCACTGTGCATGGATGGGCATATAGAAATAAAAT
Source organism: Clostridia bacterium (assembly GCA_030539155.1). Classification (GTDB taxonomy): domain Bacteria; phylum Bacillota; class Clostridia; order TANB77; family CAG-508; genus JAUNSP01. The sequence continues at coordinate 6,117 of JAUNSP010000037.1, read as the reverse complement.
TGGAAAATGGGGAAGAAAAAATTATAGGAATTGAAAGGATCCATATTGAGGAAGATGCAGGTAAACTAAACCATAATGAGTTTTCAAGTGGTAGTTTAGTGGACTTAAATAGGGCTGGGGTACCATTGATAGAAACAGTATCAAAACCCGATTTGAGGTCAGCTAAAGAGGCAGAATTATATTTAAGAAAAATAAAATCAATTTTTGAGTATATTGAAGTATCCGATTGTAAGATGCAAGAAGGGTCATTTAGAGCAGATGTTAACGTTTCTGTAATGAAAAAAGGTTCTAGTAAGTTTGGAACACGTACTGAAATGAAGAATATGAATTCGTTTAGAGCAATTACAAGAGCAATTGAGTATGAGGCAAATAGACAAATTGAAGTATTGGAACAGGGAGGAGTAATTCATCAAACAACGTTAAGGTGGGATGAATTACAGGGAAGGACATATTCAATGAGAGATAAAGAAAATGCTCAAGATTATAGATATTTTCCAGAACCAGATTTGGGACAAATTTGTCTTTCTGAAGAGTATATTGAAAATATTAGGAAGAGTTTACCAGAATTACCTGAAAGCAGAAAAGCAAGATACATGAATGATTTCAAGTTATCGGAGAAAGATAGTAACATGATTACAAGTTCAAAGTTTTTATCTGATTTCTTTGAAAAGGCTGAAAAGACTTGTAAAAATGCAAAAGCAGTTGCAAATTGGATTTCTTCAGATATTGCTAAAATAGTTAATGAAAAAGAAATTGAATTTGAACAGATTTCATTTTCCCCTGAAAGTTTGGCAGAATTAATTTCATTAATAGATAAGGGAACTATAAGTTCATCAATTGCGAAAAAAGTATTGGAAGAAATGTTTGAAACAAATGAATCACCTAAAACAATAATTGAAAAAAATGGCTGGGTTCAAATTTCCGATGAGGGAGCCATTAAGGAAGTTGTTTTAAAAATATTAGAAAACAATCCTCAATCTGTAGCCGATTTTAAGGCAGGTAAGGAGAGAGCTATGAAATTCTTACTTGGACAGGCGATGAAGGAAACAAAAGGAAAAGCAAATCCTCAAATGCTAAATAAAATGTTTGCAGAAGAGATTGGGAAAATGTAGGCTAAAGTTTAGATAAAAAGAGTAAAATTGGAACAAAAGTGGCATGGTTAAGAAATTTAAATATTTTGAATTTCTCTCCATGTCATGTCTTTGTTTGTGCACCAAAAAATTCTTAAATTTTTGTGTGCATTAGTTTAAGGCGGAACCATTTTTATATAATAGGAAAGCAAAAATTTCCTATTATATAAAAAAATTTTAACAAAAAAAACCTTAAATGGAAAAAGTATTTTTGTGTAGAAATTTGTTGACTTTTGTTTTTTTAAATGCTATACTAAAATTGTAATTTATAGATGTAAAAACGAAGGGAATGAAAAAAATGAGGAGAAACAATAGAAAAACTAAGGTATCAGTGATATTGATTATTTTATTATTAATAATTGAATTATTAATTGGAAGTAGTAGTTTTGCAGCGACAAGACAAAACTATACAGGTAATAATATAAATAATTATCCAGGATATAAAGAACTAATTGATAAACTAAAAACAAAGCACCCAAACTGGAATTTTACAATTCTATATACAGGATTGGATTGGAATAATGTAATACAAAGTGAAGCAGCTGGAGTGAAAAATGTTGTGCCAATAGGAAAGAGAGGAACCGACTGGGCTAGAACAAATGGTCAAACTATTGAATCAGGAACATGGATTCAAGCATCAGATACCGCTATAAAATATTATATGGATCCAAGAAATATGATTAATGAAGATTATGTATTTCAATTTGAAGATTTATCATATAAAGGCGAAATTCAAACAATCGCAGGGGTTCAAGAGATAATAAAGGATATTACATACATGCAGGGAGATAGGATTTCTTATGTAAACACAAATGGGAATCGAGTATATATAAATAAAACTTATGCACAAGTTATTATGGATGCTGCAAGTGAGGCTGGAATAAGCCCATACCATTTAGCATCAAGAATTAGGCAAGAACAAGGGGCGAATGTTAGTGTTGAAGATAGACCTTTAATTTCAGGTACTGTTGATGGATATGTTGGGTACTATAATTATTTAAATATTAAAGCAACAGGAAGCACTACTCAAAGTGTAATAATAGATGGTCTTAATCATGCAAAGTCAAAGGGATGGACGAATCCTCAAATATCTATAACAGAAGGTGCAAAATTTATTGCAAAATCTTACATAACAACTGGTCAGGAAACATTATATTTACAAAAGTTTGACGTGGATGACCAAGGATCACTTTTTTCACATCAATATATGCAAAATATTTCAGCAGCTGTTTCGGAATCAGTATCTGTTAGAGATTCATATTTTAAAATGGGAATGATTGATGCAAGTATAAATTTCGTAATACCAGTATTTGAAAATATGCCACAGGTAAGAAGTGAAATGCCTGAGTATGGAAATTTTGCAAAAGTGACAGGAAATAGTGTAAGGTTAAGAAGTATAACGGATATAAATACTACTATAGGTTCAATTAATAGTGGAACGGTAGTAATGAGAATAGCAAGAGGAGTTACAAATTATAGTGGAAATGTAATGGATAAAGTTATTGTAAATAATAGTGTTGGTTTTATTGCATCACAATATTTACAAGACATAAGTTATTCTACAACATCAAGAGGAACTTATATTACAAACACATCAGTAAATGTTAGAACTGCACCATCTACAAATTCAGTTGTAATAAAAACATTACTGAAAGGTCAAATAGTAGAAGTAAATGAGCTAAATGCATGGAATAACAATGGATATTCATGGAGTAGGATAAGTTTAGCTGATGGAAGGCAAGTATATATCGTTACATCATATTTAAGTCCATACACATATACATATACGCCAGTTAACCCAGTACCACAAACACCACAAACGCCAACAAATCCAAGTGTGGGAGAGAATACAAAAATTGAGCAAAACTATATTGTGTGTGAACCTGGGGTGACTGCTCAAAAAATAATTTCTAGTAATGCAGGTGCAGTAGTAAAGAAAGCAGATGGAACCGTTGTAACAAATGGAAAAGTTGGAACAGGGTTCACTATAACAATGAATAATGCAACATATACAGTGGTTAAAAAAGGTGACGTAAGTGGAGATGGAGAAGTAACACCTTCCGACTATGTAAAAATTAAAAATAAAATTATGGGAAATACAACTATGAATGCCATTGCAGAAAAAGCTGCGGATGTTAATAACGATAATACAATAAGCCCAGCAGATTATGTGAAGGTTAAAAATCATATTATGGGGAATAGCAATATTTCAATATAATACAAAATAGGAGGAAATTATGAAAAGAAAAATTTTAAGTAAAGTAATATGCACTTTGATATTAGTTGCCATTTTATTAATAATTATGTCAATTAAGTCAAATGCATCAAGTTTAGGAATAAGTACATCTAAGTCGTCAGTTTCACCAGGAGAAGCCTTTACTGCTACAGTTTCGGTAGGTGGTGGAGCAGGAAGGGTTAGTGCATCAGTTTCTAATGGAACAGGTGGTAAAACAGAGTTTGTAGATAATAGTTCATTCTCTTTTACCTGTACAGCGGGTAGTTCAGGAAGTGTGACTATTAGAGCCTCTGGAACGATTGCAGATTATTCGACAGAGACCGATGAAAATAAAAATGCATCAAAAACTGTTACTATAGTACAACCATCATATTCGACACCATCAACTCCATCAAGTTCATCAAATTCATCAACATCAAAGTCAACACCTACAAAAACTAATGCATCTACTGCAAGGAGTGAAACATCAAATGTAACATTTACATCGGTGAACCAAACAGTTTATGCAATAGGAAAAGTTAACGTTAGAAGTAGCTATAGTTCAAGTAGTTCAAAACTTGGAACACTTCAAAAAGATGATAGTGTTACGAGAATTGGAGTGGGAAGTAATGGATGGAGTAAAATAAATTATAATGGCAGAACAGCGTATGTTAGCACAGATTATTTAACAACAAAGAAAGTTGATGAAATAAAAGCTGAAGAACAACTAACGGGAGAGGAAGAAGAAATTTTAGAAAAATCATCAGTAAGTTATTTAGGTAGCTTGAATGTGAAAGATTTTCAATTAGATAAAGAGTTTAATAAAGATATTACAGAATATACAGTGATGATTGGAAAGAATGTTGAAAACCTAGAAATTGAAGCATTGCCAGAGAGTGATAAGGCAACAGTAAGAATTGAAGGTAATGAAAACTTTAAGGATGGCGAAAATATTATTCAAATAATAGTAACTGCTGAAGATGGAACAACAACTACATATATTATATCTGCTTTAAAAGAGTTTGATACTCTAGGATTATTAAAACTTGATATAAAAGGATTGGAATTAGAACCATATTTTAGCACAGATATTTTTGAATACAGAGTTCAAATTACAGATAGAAAATTGACAAAACTAGATATTGAAGCTATTGCAAGTAATGAGGATGCAGAAATTGAAATAATAGGAAATGAAGAATTAGCAAATGGCGAAAATATAATTACTATAAATGTTAAATTAGGTGATGAGGTTGTAACTTATAAGATTATAGCCAATAAAACAACAGGTTTTAATATTATATATGTTTCATATGCATGTTTTGCACTAGCAGGAGGATTAATAATATTCTTGATAGTGTATATAAAAAAGCATCCTAAAATAAGCAAACATTAAAATAACTAAATCACATATTATTTTAAAAAATGGTAATATTAGTATTAAAATATATGAAAAAGGAATGATTATGTGAGAAGATTATTTACGTCAGAGGCCGTATCTGAAGGCCATCCTGATAAATTTTGTGATATTATTGCAGATACAATATTAGATGAATGCTTAAAGCAGGATGAAGAATCAAGAGTGGCATGTGAGGTTTTAGCGAAGGATGAAACCATTGTAGTTGCTGGAGAAATGACAACGAATGCAATTATAGATATAAAGAAAATAGTAAAAGATGTTATAAAAGAAATTGGCTATGATGATTATGAACCAGAGGTTATTAATTTATTAAATCACCAATCACCAGATATAGCACAGGGAGTAGACATTGGTGGTGCTGGTGATCAAGGGATTATGTTTGGATATGCAAATTCAGAAACAAAGGAATTAATGCCTCTTGCCATAGTTTTAGCACATAAATTAGTAGCTCTGGCTACAAAATTTAGAAAAAGTGGAGAATTTAAATGGGCAAAACCAGATATGAAGTCACAAGTTACGATAGAATATAACAATAATGAGAAAAGAATTGATACAATTCTTATGTCCATTCAACATGATGAGAATTATAACGAAAAAGAATTTAAAGAATTTATAAAAACAAATATAATGAAACAAGTTGCTAAACAATATAATTTAAATGAAGATTTTAACGTTTTAATTAATCCTACTGGGAGATTTGTAATTGGAGGACCAAAAGGAGATTGTGGATTAACTGGGAGAAAGCTAATAGTTGATACTTATGGTGGATATGCACCACATGGAGGTGGAGCATTTTCAGGTAAGGATCCGAGCAAAGTTGATAGGTCTGCCTCATATATGGCAAGATATATTGCCAAAAATATTGTTGAAAAAGGTCTAGCTACTGAATGTTTAATAGAACTTTCGTATGCAATAGGTGTAGAAAAACCAATATCAATCTTTGTAGATTGTAATGGAACCAACACAATTAAAATAGAGGAAATAATAAAATTTATAAACAACAATTTTGACTTAACACCAAGAGGAATGATAAAAACACTTAAATTAAGGGAGCCAATTTATCATTTGACAGCTAGGGGGGGACATTTTGGCAGAGAATTTTTGGACGATGAGGGAAGAATTGAATGTACGTGGGAAACCTGTAAAGCTTTCTAGTCACTATTAGGAAGCTTTACAGGTTAATGATTTCTCTCTACCTAAAATGGATAAAACGGTTCATATATACGGGCGTGTGGCTACTTTATAACCTATTTGGTAAATAATTTTTTATTAATCTCTTAAGTTTTGAAAAAATTTTTTCAAAACTTTTGTAATTTTTGTTGACTATTTGAAAAATAAATTTTATAATTAATTTA
>JAUNSP010000036.1 GCA_030539155.1 Clostridia bacterium | reverse complement strand
TAAAATTTATTTTTCAAATAGTCAACAAAAATTACAAAAGTTTTAAAAAAATTTTGTGTGCTTTAGTTTAGGGCGAAACCTTTTTTATATTTTTTTATTAAAATAAGGTTATAGTCAATAGAAATTGGCAAAAACCCTTGACTATTTTATTCCAAAGTTATATACTTATTCTATGGATATTTTTTTAATTTTTCTATTAAAATTAGATGAATTTATTTGAAAAATTTTCCTATACTATAAATAATCGTATAAGGATATTTCCCTTATATAAAAAAGAAAGGATTGTGAAAAAATGATTGAAATTAGATGGCATGGTAGAGGCGGACAAGGTGCTAAAACAGCCTCACTACTTTTAGCAGACGCAGCCTTTAATACTGGAAAATACATTCAAGGTTTTCCTGAATATGGCCCTGAAAGGATGGGTGCTCCTATTACTGCATATAACCGTATAAGTGACACTCCTATTAGAATTCATAGTAATATTTATGAACCTGATTATGTTGTCGTAGTTGATGACACATTACTTGAAACTGTTAATGTTACTGCGGGCTTAAAGGCTACTGGCGCTATTGTTATAAATAGTACAAAATCAGTTCAAGAAATAAAACCACTTTTAAAGAATTATAATGGAAAAATTTACACTATTGATGCGAGAAAGATTTCTACTCAAACAATAGGAAGATATTTTCCTAACACTCCTATGCTTGCAGCAATTGTTAAGATTAGTGGTATTATGAGCGATGATGAATTTTTAAATGATATGAAAACTTCTTTTAAACATAAATTTGCAAAAAAACCTGAAGTTATTGAGGGAAATATGGAGGCTCTTAAATTAACTCTACAACAAATCAAACAATAAATTGAGCAATAATTACAATTTTATCTACGTCAATCAACATTAAAAACGCGGTTACATACTTTCGTATGGACCCTTGCCTTTTTAATACTGATTTCCTTGCTAAAATTTAATTATTACTCAACTATATAAAATAAAAAAGAGGGAATGTGAAAAGATAAAAGAGGAAAATACTAAAAATAAAATCTCACCTCTTAGATCTCACTTCTCACCTCTCAATTGAAAGGAATGAAATAAATGAAAACTGATATAAATACTAATACCCCATGGAATGAACTAACTCCTGGTGGTACAATTTATAATTCTGGTAACGCTAAAGAATTTAAAACTGGCGATTGGAGAAGTATGACTCCTCGCTTCATAGAAGAAAAATGTAAGCAATGTGGTCTTTGCTTTCCGGTTTGTCCTGATGATGCAATTCCAGTTTGTAAAGATAGAAAAAGAACAGATTTTAATTTTGATTACTGTAAAGGTTGCGGAGTTTGTGCAAAAGTCTGCCCTTTCGGTGCAATTGAAATGAGAGAGGAGGAAATAAAATAATGTCAATTAGAGAAAGATTAAGTGGAAACGAAGCTTCGGCAATTGCAATGAAACAAATAAATCCCGATGTTGTTGCAGCATTCCCTATTACACCTTCAACAGAAATACCTCAATACTTTTCTTCATTTGTAAATAATGGAACAGTAGATACAGAATTTGTTGCGGTTGAAAGTGAGCATAGTGCTATGAGTGCATGCATCGGTGCTCAAGCCGCTGGTGCTAGAGCTATGACTGCTACCTCATCAAATGGTTTGTCTTTAATGTGGGAAATGATTTATATTGCCTCATCTACAAGATTACCTATTGTTATGTCCCTAGTAAATAGAGCCGTTTCGGGACCTTTAAATATTCATAATGATCATTCGGATGCAATGGGGGTTCGTGACAGTGGTTGGATAATGTTATTCTCTGAAAATAACCAAGAGGCTTATGATAACCTTCTTATGGCCCATAGAATTGCTGAAAACTCAAATGTTATGCTACCTTTAATGGTTTGTCAAGATGGATTTATCACATCACATTCAATTGAAAATATTGACCTTCTAGAAGATGATAAAGTTAGAGATTTTGTTGGAACATATAAACCTGAACATTATCTTTTAAATAGAAAAGAACCTATAGCAGTTGGTCCTTTAGACTTACAAGGATATTTATTTGAACACAAATATGGTCAATCTCAGGCAATGAAAAACGCTAAGAAAGTTATCTTAGATGTTGCAAAAGACTTTGAAAATCTTACTGGAAGAAAATATTCTTTCTTTGAAGAATATAGGTTAGAAGATGCAGAAATTGCAATTATTTGTATGAATTCGACAGCTGGAACAACAAAAGATGTTGTAGATAATTTAAGAGAAAAAGGAATAAAAGCAGGTTTATTAAAAATTCGTGTATTTAGACCATTCCCTGCAGAGGAAATTGCAAAAGCTATATGCCATGTAAAAGCTGTAGCAGTTTTAGATAAAGCTGATTCTTTGAATGCTGCTGGAGGACCACTATTTACTGATGTCACTTCTGCTATGTATTTAAATGATTGCAAGGTCCCTACTGTTAATTACATTTATGGAATTGGTGGTAGAGATACAACTACTAAAGAAATTACTAGTGTATTTACTGATTTAGAAGATATAGTTAGGAGTAACACTGTTACTAATCCTTATAGATATCTTGGTGTTAGGGTTGAAAAATAATCAACAGCCTACATTGTTAGTTGAAATATAAAAAAGAAAGGAATTTTATTATGTATAATTTAAAAGAAGTTATAGCTGAAAAACCTTCTAGATTCACAGCAGGACATAGAATGTGTGCTGGTTGCGGTGCTCCTCCTGTCGCTAGAATGGTTATGAGAGCTTTAAAAAAAGAAGACCATGCAGTTGTAGCAGGAGCCACTGGTTGTATGGAAGTTTCAACATTTATTTATCCATATACTGCTTGGACAGATTCATTTATTCATACAGCATTTGAATGTGCAGGAGCTACCTGTTCTGGTGTTGAGGCAGCATATAAATCACTAAAAAAACAAGGAAAACTACCAGAGGATGAGCATACTAAATTTATTGCCTTTGGTGGAGATGGAGGAACTTATGATATAGGTCTTCAAAGTCTGTCGGGAGCAATGGAAAGAGGTCATGATATGACTTACGTTTGCTATGATAATGGTGCATATATGAATACAGGAATACAAAGATCTTCTGCCACTCCAAGATTTGCAGATACTACAACAACTCCAGCAGGAAAAGTTATTCCCGGAAAAACTCAATCTAGAAAAGATTTAACAGAAATTATGGTGTCCCACCACCTACCTTATGTTGCCCAAACAATTGGAGTAAAGAATTTTAACGACCTATATGCAAAAGCTGAAAAAGCTATCTATACAAAAGGTGCATGTTTTCTAAATGTACTTGCTCCTTGCCCAAGAGGATGGGGCTATTCAACTGATATGCTTATGGAGATAAACCGCCTAGCAGTTGAAACTTGCTATTGGCCTTTATACGAAGTTGAAAATGGTGTTTATAGAATGACTTATATTCCATCAAAAAAACTTCCTATTGAGGAATTTCTAAAACTTCAAAAGAGATTTGCCCATATGTTTAAACCTGGCAATGAATGGATGATAGAGGAATTCCAAAAAGAAGTCGATACAAGATGGGATGAATTGCTAAAAAAATGTGAAATGAGTAAGTTGAACTAATATAAAATGTTGCTGATTGGGTGTTTTTTAGAAAATCTCACCGCATACTGCAAGTGTAACTATGTTGTACTATAGAACAAGAAACGTTAATCTGTAACGAATAAATAATTATTGAAAGGAGGGATTTCTTTGATAGATATAAAATTTTTAAGAGAAAATCCAGAATTAGTTAAAGAAAATATTAAGAAAAAATTTCAAGAACATAAACTTTGTTTAGTTGATGAAGTTATTGAATTAGATAAAAAAAATAGAGAAACAAAATTAAAAGGTGATGAACTACGTTCTAGTAGAAATACTTTGAGCAATCAAATTGGTTTACTTATGAGAGAAGGCAAAAAGAATGAGGCTTCTAAAATTAAAGAAGAAGTTCAGAAAATTAACGAAGCTCTTGTAGAAAATGAAAAGTTAGAAGAGTACTATGAAAATGAAACAAAAAATAGAATGATGAAAATTCCAAATATTTTGCATGAATCTGTTCCTATTGGAAAAGATGATAGTCAAAATGTTGAAGTACAAAAATATGGTGATCCATTTATTCCTTCTTATGAAATCCCATATCACACGGATATAATGGAGAAAGTTTCTGGAATAGACTTAGATGCCGCTCGTAGAGTTGCAGGTCAAGGATTTTACTATTTGATTGGAAATATTGCAAGACTTCATTCTGCTGTACTTTCTTATGCAAGAGATTTTATGATTAATAAGGGATTTACTTATTGCATCCCCCCTTACATGATTAGGAGCGATGTTGTTACTGGTGTAATGAGTTTTGAAGAAATGGATGCTATGATGTATAAAATTGAGGGTGAAGATTTATACTTAATCGGGACAAGTGAGCACTCAATGATAGGAAAATTTAAGGGACAAATTCTTAAAAAAAGTGAACTTCCTTATAACATGACTTCATATTCACCATGCTTTAGAAAAGAAAAAGGTGCTCATGGTATTGAGGAGCGAGGAGTTTATAGAATACACCAATTTGAAAAGCAAGAAATGATTGTTGTTTGTGAGCCTGAGGAAAGTTATGATTGGTATGAGAAAATGTGGACTTATACTGTTGAGTTATTTAGAAGTATGGATATTCCAGTTAGAACTCTTGAATGTTGTTCTGGAGACTTAGCAGATTTAAAATCAAAAAGTGTTGATGTTGAAGCTTGGAGTCCAAGACAAAAAGCATATTTTGAAGTTGGTAGCTGTTCAAACTTAACAGATGCTCAATCTCGTAGACTTGGTATACGTATAAAAGGTGAAAAAGGAAACTATTTTGCACACACTTTAAATAATACCGTGGTTGCCCCACCTCGTATGCTAATTGCCTTACTTGAAAATAATTACAATGAAGATGGTTCAATCTCAATTCCAAAGGTTTTACAACCATATATGGGTGGATTAGAAAAAATTGAACCACAAAAAAGAACCTAATTTAGGTTCTTTTCTATAGGATAGAAATGTTCTCCTATTCTATTATATAAAAAGGACTTCGCCCTAAACTAATGCACACAAAAATTAAAAAAAATTTTTGGCGCGCGAACAAAGATATGGCATGAAGAGAAATTTAAAATATTTGAATTTCTCTTCATGCCACTTTTGTTCTTATGTATATTTGTATTATTTAGGTATAATAACTGCATCTGGTTCAAACTCTCTAGACTTATCTTGATCTTTTGCATAAACTGCTAATGTCCTTGTAACCTTAAAGAACTCTGTTCCCAAAAAAGAAAACTTATCTCCTTTGTGTAATTCCCTAAAACATACTATTTTATTCATATTTATTCTCCTTTTTCATATTAATTATAAAAAGATACTATTGTTACAAAAACTAAACTAATATTATTATACCACAAATTTACATAAAATGCAAGTGCTCCTCTTAATTTAATGTTATTTGTTATCTTTCATAAATTTACTATATTTAGCTAACACCTCTTTTGGATTTCCTATCATCCTCACTTCTCCATCATGTAGCCATAATATTTCATTACATAATTCTCCTAATTTTTGTACATTATGTGATACTATTATTACCGTCCTTTTTTCATTTAATATAAGCTCCTTCATTTTTTTATAGCTTTTTTCCTTAAATTGCATATCCCCTACACTAAAAATCTCATCAATAAGCATAATATCCGTTTCTAATATTGCAGTTATTGCAAAGGCTAATTTTGAATACATACCTGATGAATATGTTTTCACGGGTCTATAAATAAAATTTCCGATATCCGCAAATTCTATAATTTCTTTTTCTTTTTCCTTTATTTCTTCCTTGCTAAATCCTAATAACATTCCTGATAAATATATATTTTCATACCCTGTTAATTTTCTGTTAAAACCAACCCCTATTGATAATAGTGAAACACTATTATTATGTAAGTCTATAGTGCCTTTATCAGGTGAAAATATTCCAGCAATAGCCCTCAACATAGTAGATTTTCCACTCCCGTTTTTTCCTACTATACCTAATATTTTCCCCTCTTCAATTTCAAAACTAACATTTTTAACAGCTTCAAATTCTTCCTTTTTTTGTGTTACTGCCTTGAATAACATTCGCCTTATTGATACCTTCTTCATTATCTTATACGATATACATAAATCTTTAACTGTAACTATATTTTTTCCCATCAAATCACCTTCGCATAACTATTTTCATTTTTAGTAATAGTTTTTATACCTATAATACATATTAAAATACTAATCATAAACCACACTATCAAGCCTTCAACTGAAAGGCTTTTTGAATATAGCATTACCTTTCTAATTTCATTCATACAAAATGCAACTGGATTAAATCTCAAAAGTGCATATGCTATTAATCCCGTTAACCTAGCGTTAATATTATAAAACACTCCAGATAAATAAAATACTAATTTTAATAATATTGTAACGACTTTTTTCAAGTCTTCAATATATACACCAAGATGCATCAATATACAACCTAACCCAAAGGATATTAGGTATAAAATTGGTAGAATGAAAATTACATACAATATATTCCACGTAAATGGTGTTTTTAGAAATATCATTAACACAATTGCAATCATAAATGAAATAAATAATTTAAACAAATATGTAAAAGATTTTGCAAGTAGCAATATGTATTTTGGAACATATACCTTTGATATTAGATCCCTATTACTCGTTATTAAATTTACGCTCCCCATCATCATCCTGTTAAAAAACTCCCAACATGTTAGCCCTAAAAATATGAAAACTGGGAAAAATCGCTCATTTGATTTAAAAACAACTGAAAATATAAAAGTATATATAAGCATAAAACATAACGGTTCAATAACCCACCATAGCCAATTTAAGTAAGAATCACTTATTTCACTTTTAAGTTCTGCACTAGCACTAGTTATTGCATATTTAAAATACTTTTTTATATTATAAAAAAACTTTTTCATTATTTTCTTTCGCTCCCCTTTCTAAAATACTTTTTAATAAAACCTCAATTTGTTTTGTTGGCTCTCTATTATATTCTTCATACTCGAAACATTCATAGGCTTTGTTCTATCTTGGAAAAGTAACCTATTACGTTTTACTCTACTCTTTTTGTTCTTTTATTATGCATTCATAAATTACTCTTTGACTACTCTTTCCATCATCGAGGTAATTATATTTATTATTAAATTCCTTATATTTTTTAGAGAATTCTTTTTTCACCACATCTATACCCTTAATTTTATCAATTAATTCCTCCTCATTCTTTACTATTGGACCGGGAATACTAGATAAGTCTATATAAAAATCTCTCAAGTTATTTTTATATTCATTATAATCATACATATAAAATATAATTGGTCTCTTTAGGTTAGCATAGTCAAAAAATACACTTGAATAATCTGTTATAAGAATATCACTAATAATGTACAATTCCTTTATATCTTCATAACTGCTTACATCTATTACAAAATCTGAATATTTCTTTAAATCGATTTGATTTGCAACAAAATAATGTGTTCTGAATAAAATAACATATTCATCCTGAAATTCCTTTTTTAGTTTTTCAAAGTCAATCCCTAATTTATATGTATAACCAATACCAGATTTGTGTTGGTTATCTCTCCAAGTTGGTGCATATAATATTATTTTTTTATTATTTTTAATTTTTAATTTATTTTTTATATTATCTATATCACTTTGTGTATAATTGTACAAATAATCATTTCTTGGATACCCTAATTCTTTTATAATATTTATATCTTTCAAGTCAAATGCAGATTTAAATTTTTCAGTACAAAATCTTGATGGCGATATCATATAAGAATATCTTTTTGAATCCATTTTATATTTTCTTCTAATGTCTCTATTACTATTCATTGCATTTCCACCTGAAATTTTAATATCATAACCTAATTTTTTTAGAGGTGTTCCATGCCAACATTGAATATATATTTGATTTTTCTTTTTTAAAATTCGCCCATTTAATCTAGAATTTGTTATCCAATATTTTGCAGAAGAATAGATTTTATAATACTCTCTACTTCCAAATTCTACTACCTTTGTATTTTTTTGTTTTTCTAAATATTTATATTTTTCGCATTTTCTAAATGCCCACACAAATTTATAATTATTATATTCTTCATTTTTTACCAATTCCTCATAAATAGCCTTTGGGCTACACGAAAATTGCCTTCCCATATATGATTCAAATATTATCAAATTATCATCTACCTTATTACCAAGATAACAAATGGTAAATATTAATCTAGTAAAAATAAATCTAATATTTCTCAATAAACTTAATATATAATAATTCTTTTTTATAAATGATATCAATATCGTTTTGATTTTATTTTTCATTATTATCACTACCCTTTTATGCTAGTTTTTTTAAGCTGCTTCGTTTGAAATAAACTTCTCTTTAAAACTTCCAAAACTCTCACATAAATACAGAATCATTCCATCAGAATCCGAAACACTATCTGACATTATTCTACAACATTTTCCCAAAAAATGCAATGATTTTCAAAAAACTTTCTATTTCTGAGGCACATTAGACGTTACAGGTTAAGGGTTTTAAAAAAATTATCTACTAAATATATTGATATATCTAAATATTTGACACTTATGTCTAATAAAACCCTTAACCTGTAAGCATTAGGCAAAAAAATAACTTGATTTATGTTGACTTTCTAAAAGAATTATGGTAAAATATAACAATGATACAATGATATTCAGTTAATTTTAAAAAACAAATTGTTTTTAGAAAGGTTATAGGTGATTAATTATGGAAAGAAATTTATTTTTTACTGTTGGTGATAAAGTCTATGTTGAAAAATTACAAACTTACTTTACAGTTACTAGTATAAAAAAGTATCCAAAAATTCTTTCCACTTTGTTATCAAAGCGAAGAAAAATAACACTCACTGCGATTGAAACTCATAAACAACTCATTGTTATACAAAAATATCCATCAGGGGATTTCGTAATAAATCAGGAACTCTGTATTGAATTTTCTGATAGGCCTAAAAAAACTCTTCATAAAGTATTTGACCATGATTTGTGATATATATCAATGATTCTACCTATTAAGTGTAAAAAATTTTAACCTGTAACAAAAAAACAAGAATTTTAAAAAATTCTTGTTTTTTTGATTCTATAATAAATGTTGGGTAGTTAAACGCTCAAACATATTTTTTATAGAAAATTATATATTTAAATACTTTTTTTAAAAAATCTAATAATCTATATTACATATTTTCTAGTTCATCTATTTTTTTATCAATGCTACTAATTAGTCTTTTAAAATCTTCATATTTATCCTTTGCTTCCTCAACTTTTTCTTTTGGTGCCTTTGCTACAAAAGATGGATTTTCAACCATTGAAGCAACCTTTTGCATTTCTAAAAGAATTTTATCTTTTTTATTGTTTAATCTTTCTATCTCTATTTGCATATCTACTAAATCCTCAAAAGGCATATATAATTCAATATTTTTACTTATTATTGATACAGCATTTTTCGGAATAGAATTTTTATTTGTTTCTAATACTATTTCACTTCCAAATCCTAATTTTTTAATAAACTCACCTGATTCCAAGATAACTTTTTCAAAATCTTTTGTAATAAAAATCAATTTTGATTTTTTAGAAGGATGAACATTCATTGAATTTCTAGCATTTCTTATTCCTGTTATTATTTCTTTTAATTCTTCTATTTTATTTTGCTCTTCTATAAAACAATTATCTTCGCTATACTTTGGCCAATTTGAAATCATTATACTGTCATCATTGTTATATAAATTTTGATATATTTTTTCTGTGATAAATGGCATAAATGGATGTAATAGTTTTAAAGAATCTTGTAAAACTTTATTCAAAGTCCATTGAGCTGATAATCTTGAACCATCTTCCTTATTGTATAAACGAATTTTTACAATTTCTATATACCACGCACAAAATTCATTCCAAATAAAATCTTGTATTGTTTGCAGAGCAACCCCTAAATCATAGTTATCTAAATTAGTTGTTACATCTTTTATTACATTGTTTAATTTAGAAATAATCCACTTATCCTCATAAGATAATTTTACATCCTCTTGTTTCATTTTAGAAAAGTCATTATTAACATCTTCTAAATTCATTAAAACAAATTTTGATGCATTCCATAATTTGTTTGCGAAATTTGAAGCTGATTCAAGCTTTTCTGGCATATATCTTATATCATTTCCCGGTGTTATTCCATTTATTAAAGAAAATCTTAAAGAATCTGTATCAAATTTTTCTATCAATTCTAATGGATCAATTCCATTCCCTAAAGATTTTGACATTTTTCTTCCTTGACTATCTCTAACTAATCCATGGATAAATACATCTTTAAATGGAACTTCACCAGTATGTTCTATTCCTGAGAAAATCATTTTTGATACCCAAAATGTTATTATATCAAATCCCGTTACTAAAGTATTTGTTGGATAAAAATAATTAAAATCATCAGTTTTTTCTGGCCAACCAAGTGTTGAAAATGGCCATAAAGCTGAACTAAACCATGTATCCAGTGTATCTTCATCTTGATGAAGTTTTTTACTTCCACATTTTGTACATTTATCTGGTCTATCTTTAGAAACAATTATCTCTCCACAATCTTCACAATAATATGCTGGAATCCTGTGCCCCCACCAAAGTTGCCTTGAAATACACCAATCTTGAATATTTTCCATCCAGTTAAAGTATGTAGTTTCAAATTTCTTTGGAACAAATCTTGTTTCATCATCCTTCACAGCCTTTATCGCTGGTTTTGCTAAAGGTTCCATCCTAACAAACCATTGCATAGATATTTTTGGTTCTATAGTATTATGACATCTATAACATTTCCCAACATTATGTGTATAATCTTCAATTTTAACAAGTGCTCCTATTTCCTTTAATTTTTCAACTATTATCTTTCTAGCCTCATACATATCCATTCCTTCGTACTCAGGAACTAAATTACCCATTTTAAAGTTTTCATCAAAAACTTCAATAATATCTAGATTATGTTTTAAAGCCGCTTGATAATCATTTGGATCATGTGCTGGAGTTAATTTAACTGCTCCAGTTCCAAACTCTTTTTCAACAAAGTAATCAGCAATGACTGGTATTTCCTTATTCATTATAGGTAAAATTACAGTTTTACCTACTAAATCTTTATATCTTTCATCTGATGGATGTACAGCAACTCCCGTATCCCCAAGCATCGTTTCTGGTCTTGTTGTTGCAACTATTACATAATCATCACTATCTTTTATTTTATATCTAATATGCCATAAATGTGTTTGTTCTTCCTCATGCTCAACTTCTGCATCTGCAATAGAAGTATTACAACATGGGCACCAGTTTATCATCCTCTTACCCTTATATATTAAATCTTTGTTATATAGGTTGACAAAAACTTGAGTTACTGCATTTGTTAAACCCTCGTCCAATGTAAATCTCATTCTTGACCAATCGCAAGAACATCCTAATTTTTTTAATTGATTAATTATATTACCGCCATACTCTTCCTTCCATTGCCAAGCCCTTTTTAAGAATTCTTCCCTTCCTAAAATATCTTTTGAAAGTCCTTCCTCTTTAAGTTTCTGAACAATTTTTACTTCTGTTGCTATTGCTGCATGGTCAGTTCCAGGAAGCCATAAGGTATTAAATCCGCTCATTCTCTTATACCTAATTAAAATAT
This sequence comes from Clostridia bacterium, assembly GCA_030539155.1. GTDB lineage: Bacteria > Bacillota > Clostridia > TANB77 > CAG-508 > JAUNSP01. Next base: position 3,801 of record JAUNSP010000036.1, on the reverse strand, counting down.
CTTGAATTGTATTATCAAGCGCATGACCTATATGTAAATTTGCAGTAATATTAGGTGGTGGTATTACAATTGTATATGGTTTTTTATTTCTATCTTCTGATGGTTTAAAAAATTCCCTTTCACACCAAAACTTATATATATCATCTTCATAGCTTTTTGCATTATATTTATCATCTAATTTATGTTCTCTCATTAAATCATCCCTTACTCTTTTAATTTATTTCATTAATATCATTATTATTAAACTTGCAATAACAGACATTCCAAATCCGCATATTTTTAAAATAAATGATCCCTCGTTTTGGTCTCCAAAACTAAATAATTTTTTAATTATTCTCCTTGCATCATAAACAAATATCACACCTATCAAGGATATTATTACACATATTATTATTACTATTAGCTTTGCTATTTCCATTTAAATCATCCCTTTTTTCTCTTTTTGATATAACTTTACGCATCAAAAAATTCAACACTATATTTACATTCAAATTTTTCTTTTGGTTTAAGTATTATGGTATTACTCTTTTCTTTAAAAATTCCTGTACTCTTTATTGTATCTGGTGTAGTAAGACATGGTGCTATACATAAAAAAGGTGCATTTTGTTTTGACCATATTGATAAATATGGAAAACCTGTAAAATCCATTGTAAGTATTTTTCTGTTTCTATCTTTATGGATTAGGCTTATTTTTTTAGAAGTTAATCCTTTCATTATTATAGCATCATTGTTAAACATTCCCTTTGTAAGAGGAATCCTCTTTTTATCTTTTACTAAATTTTTTGCATAATCTATCCCTACTAATCCATCTATTAAATATAAAAAATGTATCTTATCTTCTTCCTTTTCGAATTCAAGATAATAATTTCCCCTATTAAATTCATCCGCATCTATTTCAAAAGCTGGCTTGCTCCCTATGCCAAATGGCATATCAACGTCTCCGTCATTTATTACCTTGTATATAACTGTTAACTCGTTTTCATATACCCTATATGTTGTATATAAAGAAAAATCGTATGGATATCTATCTAAGGTTTTTTTATTACTTTTTAACATATAAGAATGAAAATTGTCAAGTTTCGTTATTGGCTCAAATTCCATATCCCTTACAAAACCATTCTCGAAGATTTCAAAGGTTTTCCCATGCATTAAAGTTTGATTTCTTTTAAGTTTACCAACTATCGGAAATAAAACTGGAACTGATCTCTTCCAATAAATTTTTTTATTTTCATCTACACAATTTTCACCTTGATGTATCTTTTCTCTTCCATTTATCTTTAGACTAGTTAATTCCCCTCCATTTTTTGAAGTTTGAATTTGTGCATGCATAAATCTCTCTCCTTTTTTATATACTTTTACAATTTATATTTCCTTTAAATCTACTTTTCTTTAATCTTCTTTTGCCCAGATTATAAGCCTTGTTTTTGCATCATCCGTACACGTAGATAATGAAATTTCCCTTTTACCATTTGTATCCCTTGAAATATAATCTGAATCATCGTCTGTGGTTGTATATTTGTTGTAAATTGAATATGATAATCTTGATCCTGAATTATCTGTTAAAAAAATCTTATCTCCTACTTCTAATTTTTTATTATTTGAAAAGAATGTACCATTTCTATAATTATGACCAACTATTACGGTATTTCCTATCTGATTTATTCCAGGACCACATAGAACTGCCACAGCAACCTCTATTGATTTTACAGTCGTTTTTTCTAGTACTGGATATTCTAATTTTATTGCTGGAATCTCAATCTTTCCAACTACATTAAATCCCTTATATGTAATACTTGTTTTGTTTCCACTTGTTGTACTAGTAATTAAATTTCCATCCATTATAGGCGCCACTTCTTCACCCTCAGTTTGATTTTGTTCCTCCTCGTTACTTACATAGTCATTAAATTCATCTATAGCCTTTTTTGTTTCTTTTTCCATGTAATATTTTTTGTAGAAATCATACCCTAAATAACTTAATAATCCTATTATTCCAACTATTACTACCACTAGTAAAATATTTAATACCTTACCATATTTACCTTCAAACATATCTTCTCCTCCTATTTTTTATTATATTCATAATTTTATTATAACATATTTTCTCATCTTTTACATTATTTTTTTAAAATTTTTCAAATAAAAACTGTTCTTCCATTCTTTTTAAGGTTTTCTTAATAGTTCTAGCTCTAACCTCTCCTATTCCTTCAACCTCATCTAAATTTTCAATACTAGCATCTAAAATTGCTTGGAAAGATTTCAATGAGTTTATTAAGTTATCCACTATATTACTTGGCATTCTTGGAATTTTATTCAAAATTCTATATCCCTTTGTATACAACATTACCTCATTATAATTATCAAATTCGTGGTATCCTAATACTTTTGCAATCGACATCATTTTACTTAATTCTTCATAAGTTATTTGCCTTATCTCATCTAAAACTTGCTGTGCAGATTTTTGTACATTTAATAAATAATCCTTTATAATAAATAATTCTTCCTTTTCCAAATCTCCTATTAATTCTTCTAACTGCATTTCAATAAGGATACCCTCTGTTCCCAATTCGTAAATTCCATTTTTAACTTCCTGTGCAATTCTCATAACCATTTCTGCCCTTTGAATTGAAGTTATAACATTCGGCAAAGTTACTATATCATTAAATTCATATTCATTTAATACTTTTAACTTTTTATCAAAAACTCTCTTATATTTTTCAACTGTCTGTAATGCTTGGTTTGCCTTTGTAATTACCTTTGAAGTTTCCTCTAATACATATCTTTCATTGCCTATATACACCGTTATTATATTCCTTCTTTGTGATATACTTATTACTAATTCTCCTGTTTGTTTTGCAGTTCTTTCTGCTGTTCTATGCCTTGTTCCCGTTTCTGTTGTAGTAATTTGTGAAGATGGAATCAGTTGTGCATTAGCAAAAAGAATTTTTTTCATATCTTTACTAAGAATAATTGCACCATCCATCTTTGCAAGCTCATATAACCTTGCTGGGGTATAATCTACATCTATTTTAAAACCGCCATCTACTATGTCCATTATTTCACTGCTATCTCCTATTACTATTAATCCTCCTGTTTTAGCCTTCAATATATTTTCCAAACCCTCCCTGATACGTGTTCCTGGGGCAATATTTTTTAGTACTTCTACAATTATTTCTTCTCCCTTTATACTCATACTAAATTCCACCTTCTTTCTCTTTAAAAATTTCCTCTATTTTATCACAATTTAGAGGATTTGTCAATAAAAATCAGTTACATTTTTTGCCAACAGCCATAGGCAAAGGCGAGATAGAATAAAAGTTATTTTTGATAGTGTATAATATGGTGTGTGGATTTTAAAAGCACATCATATTATACACTATCATTTTTACAATCCTTTTTTTCTATATTATACAAAATCAACCATCTTAAAATTTATATTAAACATCTATACAAAACACTGCATATAAGGGTAATGTATGTTTTGCCTATTTGTCTTTTATTTCACGTTTTTATAAATTTTAGAGTATATGTTTTGTGCATTTTTAAATATTTGTAAATGTTAAAATAAAATTGACAAAAAAAATCAACCTTATAGTTGATTTTTTAATTTCTGTCACATAATGCGACGATTTTACTTATTGGCTGGGCTGGTGAGATTCGAACACACGCATGCCAGAGTCAAAGTCTGGTGCCTTACCGCTTGGCTACAGCCCAAAATATTTTTTTGTGTTTTCCCCTTTTTTTAAAATATGGGGTGGAAGATGGGACTTGAACCCACGGTCTCCAGTGCCACAAACTGGCGCG
>JAUNSP010000080.1 GCA_030539155.1 Clostridia bacterium | reverse complement strand
CAAGGAATGTAATAAATAATTTAGATATATCAACATATTTAGTAGATAATTTTTTTAAAAACCATTAACCTGTAACAAAAAAATATATAAAATTTAAGAAACTTGTTTACTTTAAAATTCTGTTGTGATATAATTTTAACAGAGTAAAAAGGAGGATAAAATGAATCAAATATTATCTGTTAATAAAAATAATAAAGGGAAACAAAAAGTTGAAATAACAAAAATAGTAAAAATATTTGCAATAGTTTTAATTGTTTTTGCAACAATTATGATAGCAATAGTAGCAACATCAATCTATAAAAAACAAAAGGAAGAAAGAGATAATTCAAAGATACCACAGGTTAATATGGAACAAGAAAATAATAAAATAAAAATATCAATAACACATGATAAAGTAATAGATAGAATACTATACAATTGGAATAACGGAGAAGAAAACACCTTATATGGAATGGGAAAAAATAGTTTAGAAGAATATGTAGATTTAATAGAAGGAACAAATACTTTAAATATAAAGGTAATAGATTCAGAGGGGCAAGAAACGTCATATAATAAGGAATTTATAGCCGAAGGAATTGATTTACAAGGACCTGAAATCGAAATGATATTAGAAGGAACGGAACTGAAAATAGTGGCAAATGATGATGAAGGAATTTCTAATTTGAAATATAGTATAAATGAAGCCCAGAGTATAGAAGTACCAATCACAGGGGAAGATAAAACAAAAATGGAAACTAGAATATCAGTAACAAAGGGGGAAAATACCGTATCAATAATAGCAACTGACATTAATCAAAATACAACAGTAAAAGAACAAACTTTTAAAGGAGCAACAAAGCCAAAGATAGAACTATTTAAAGATGGAGGGAATCTACTTGTTGTAATAACTGATGAAGAAGGTATTAAAGACTTGGAATGTGTTTTAAATGAACAAGTATATACAAAAGAAATAAATGATAAAAAGGTTGAATTTACCTGTCCTTTAAAATCAGGTATAAATGTGGTAAAGATAAAGGTGACTAATATAAATGGATTAGTAGCAGACGCGGATGGAACATGTGAATATAATCCATAAAAGGGGAGATAAAATTATGATACAAGAGATATTTGTTATAGACGAACTAGGGGATATGTATGATATGTTAAAACAATTATTTGCACAAGAAAAGAACTTTTTGGTAAAAAAAATAGAAGTGGAAAATTTGGGAGATGCTTTAAATAGCATCCCCTCAATGTTTGTTATAAATGAAAAAGGATTGTCAGTTAATGTAATAGATATATGTGACACTATAAGAAAAAACGAAGATAATACAATTACCCCTGTAATTGTGGCGATGGGTGAAGAAAAAGAAAAGGTTTTATCAATTATGAAGAAGAATGTATATTGTTTCTTTGATTATCTTGATAATCAATATTTGTTTCACATGATAAAAAACACGAGTGAGTTATTGTATTTGAATAGAAAAGTTAGCCCACTAACTGGGTTACCAGGGAATGTACAAATTCAGTTAGAGATTAGAAAAGCACTATTAAATAAGGAGAGTTTTGCACTATTGTATTTTGATTTAGACAATTTTAAGGCATATAACGATGTATACGGATTCTTGAAAGGTGATGAAATTATAAAGTACACAGCTAAAATAATAATAAAATGCATTCAAGATAATAAATGTGAAGATAGTTTTGTAGGGCACATAGGTGGAGATGATTTTGTAGCTATAATAAAAAGAGAAAATTATGAAATGGTTTGTAGGGATGTAATAGATGAGTTTGACAGTAAGTTGAAGGAATTTTTTACAGAAGAAGATTACTTGCAGGGATTTTTAGAAGTAGCTAATAGAAAGGGAATAATTGAACAATTCCCATTAACATCAATTTCTATAGGGGTAGTAGAAGTAACCACGGAGAGATTTGAAAATAGTTTACAGATTGCAGAGGCTGGGGCTCAAGTAAAACATATGGCAAAATCCATTTCAGGAAGTTCGTATATAATAGATAGAAGAAAGAAAAAATTTATATAATTTATAAAGAATTACTTTCCTATTATACAAAAAAATAATACAAAACTAGCGAATGCCAGTTTTGTATTACTTTTTTTGGCAGGGGTGGAAGGAATCGAACCCTCATCAAAAGTTTTGGAGACTTCTATCTTAACCGTTGGACGACACCCCTATTTACATTATTAATAAATATCTTATCATAAACTCAATAAATTTGCAATACTTATATTGTAAATTTATTAAAATTGTTGTATAATGTATAAGGAGTGGAATGAAAAATAAAAAGTTTTAGCTCTAACTTTTAAATAACATGGGGGTGTAATTGGTTTCGACAATTATCTAGAAATATAGATAGCGAGTAGTGGATTCTCGTTAGCCACTTAAAAAAACGGGAAAAAAATATAAATGCAAAAAATGAAAATTTAGCATTCGCTGCCTAATTGCGGCGACATCTTATAAAAAAGGCCTACGGTTTTTATAGGGTGACAAATTAGTAGGAAACGAATATATTTTTTGTCATAAAGATATAGGGTATAATAATGACTACCTTTTTTATAAAGTTGTTTGTTGATTTATATAAAGGGGAATTTATTTAACAAACTGCACTCGGAGAAATTTATATGGAAAGATTATTGGACAGGAGTTCAACTCTCCTCACCTCCACCAATATTAAAAATGATAGATATTGACAAAAAAAATAAATGTAAGTATAATATAATTGAAATTAATTTATGAAGGGGTAGGAATTATGTCAAAAATATGGAAAAAACTATTATTGGTTATAGTGATAATTTTGTGTTTATTTAATGTAGTAAAAAAAATAGCGTATAAAAATTCATTAAAAGAGGAATTGAAAAGCTCTGTTGAATATATAGATAAAAATGGTAAAGGTGAGTAATATGGAAGATAATATAGAAAATAAAAAATATATTTATATTTTATTTCTTACTACATCTACAAAAATTGGCAAAATCATTAGGTTGATAACGCGTTATAGGTATAACCATGTTGCTATATCTTTGGATAAAGATTTAAATAATATGTATGGTTTTGCAAGATATAGAAAAAATGTACCATTAGTGGGCGGATTTACACAAGAATCTAAATTAAGGTACTTCGAAACAGATGAGGTTGGAGTAAAAGTATGTGAGATAGAGGTAGATGAGGAAAAGTATAATGATATTATTAAATATATAGAAGAAATGAAAAAACATAAAAAAGAGTATATGTATAATATTTTCTCTGCAATGGCGTTTCCTATTCATAGAAAGGTGAAAATAAAAAATTCATATATATGTTTAGAATTTATAATACATTTATTAAGTAAATTTAATATTGAACCAGAATTAAAGGAAGAAAATTTTTATACAATAAAACAATTAGAAAAGATCTTAAGTGATAAGTGCTTTTTTGAAGGAAAACTTAATGAACTTGTAAAACCCAATAATTGGGGTGATGATGAATATATAAAGGAAGAAACTTTTAGAGAGGCAACTATAGACACCATAGCTCAAGTTGGAAAATTAATTAATAGAAAAATTTCAAATTAATATATTCAAGGCCACGTCTTTGTTCGTACACCAAAAATTTTAAAATTTTTGTATGTATTAGCTTAGGGCGAGGCCTCTTTTATATAATAGAAAAGGATGACTTTTCTATTATATAAAAAAAATT
>JAUNSP010000035.1 GCA_030539155.1 Clostridia bacterium | reverse complement strand
CGTTATTTAAAACATAAATAAACCTCGACGTACCAACGTACGCCTTCGTCTTATTATATAGGAAAAATCGTTTTTTTGCTAATAGATTATGTTTTAGTAATCGTAGTAGCAAAAAAATACTTTGAACATTCCTATATAACAAGGTTAATTTACCTTGGACTGTACAATAATTGCGAAGCAATTTTGTACATTAGGACGTCGAAATCTTTGATTTCGCTAACGTCCAATTTTCTTATTTAGTTTTAAATGCCTAGTAATTAACCACTTCTTGTTCAAATTTTGGACAAGAGGAAGAGAGGCGGTCACTTATTACGTCGTTATTTAAAACATAAATAAACCAACAATTTTCTTATTTAGTTTTAAATACTTAGTAATTAACTACTTCTTGTTCAAATTTTGGACGAGAGGAAGAAAATAAAATATGAAGAATAAAGGAGAATGTTTATGAGTGATTATAATGATTTAGCAAATAAGATATTTCCTGATGCAAAGGAAAGAAAATTTTATGAAGAAAAATATCCTGAAAGGGATTTAAAAGAGGGGACAGTAGTTACAAGATTTGCACCAAGTCCTACAGGAACTATGCATATAGGAAATTTATTTGGGGCAACTATAGATAATAAAGTAGCAAAACAATCAGGTGGAGTTTTTTATTTAAGAATTGAAGATACAGATCAAAAAAGGGAAATTGAAGATGGAATAAATAAAATTATAAAAGCTCTAAAGGATTTTGATGTTATTGCTGATGAAGGTATGATTTCTGATACAGAATCTATTGGTAATTATGGACCTTATAAACAAAGTGAAAGAAAAGATATTTATCAAGCTTTTGCAAAAAGTTTAATTGCAAAAGGTAGAGCATATCCTTGCTTTGCGACAGAGGATGAATTAAATGAAATGAGAACGAAACAAGAGACAGCAAAAATAAGACCGGGATATTATGGCGTTTGGGCTAAGTATAGAAAGTTGACTGTTGAGGATGCCATTAAAAAAATAGATAATGGTGAGAAATATGTTATTCGTTTTAAATCGATGGGTGACGAAAATAAAAAGATTAAACACCACGATGTTATAAAGGGTAATATTGAATTTCCAGAGAATGATCAAGATATAATTATAATTAAATCTGATGGATTACCAACATATCATTTTGCACATGCTGTTGATGATTATTTAATGAAAACTACTTTGGTTGTTCGTGGGGAAGAATGGGTTTCTTCAATACCACTTCATTTAGATTTATTTAAAGCATTAGAGGTTAAGCCTCCTAAATATGCTCATACTGCCACTTTACTTAAAAGTGATAATGGAACTAAGAGAAAAATTAGTAAGAGGAAAGATCCAGAAGCAGCAGTTAGTTATTATCATGAACAAGGAATTCCAGCTGAAGCTGTTACAGAATATTTGTTAAATATAGCAAATTCAAATTTTGAAGGTTGGAGAAAAGGTAATAAAGATGCTTCAATTGATGAATTTAAATTTGATATAAAGAAAATGGGTGTAAGTGGTGCTTTGTTTGATATAGTAAAACTTTTAGATATTTCTAAAACGGTAATTTCAAAATATTCAGCAGAAAGAATATATGAGGAAAGTTTGAAATGGGCTAATAGATATGATGAAGAATTAGTTAAATTATTAAATAATAAAGAATATAGTTTGGAGGTTTTAGGCATTGAAAGAGGAAATGCAAAACCTAGAAAAGATATTGCAAAGTGGTCAGATGTTAGAGAAAATATTGAATATATGTATGATGAAGTGTTTTTTGAAAAAGAAAGAAATTATGAGTTTGGAAAAATAAATAATAAAGAAGAAATAAAAAATATAGTAAAGTTATATATGGAAAAATATTATGATGAAAATGATGATAAGCAAAAATGGTTTGATAAAATGAAAGATTTAACTGAGAGTTTAGGATATGCGAGGGAAGTAAAAGACTTTAAACAAAATCCTGAAAAATGGAAAGCTCATGTTGGCGATATTAGTACAGTTTTAAGGGTGGCATTAACCACAAGACAAAATACACCAGATTTGTATGAAATAATGAAAGTTTTAGGAAAGGATTCAATGAAGAAAAGATTTTCATATATAGAGGAGCAATAAAAAATATCTCATAGAGCAAAAGTGATAATAGGAAAGGATGACTTTTCTTATTATATAAAGAAGCGGGCAGAATTAAGAATTACTTAATTTTGTCCGCTTTGTGTATAAGTAAGTACTTCGTACTATTTTACTACAATGTTATAAATTTTATTTTTTACATATATCTCTTTTATAATAGTTTTTTCGCAAATAGCATTTTTTACATTTTCTATTTCAAAAGCTCTCTCTTTAACTTCGTTTTCTGCAGTATCAACAGGGGTTTCAATTGTTCCCTTTAATTTTCCATTTACTTGAATAGCTATTGTAATACTATCTAACCTTGTTTTTTCTTCATCATATTTTGGCCAACTTGAAAGCGAGATACTTGATTTATTTCCTAAAATTGTAGACCAAATTTCTTCCGTAATATGGGGTGCTACAGGATTTAATAATTGAATAAATCCTTCAGCATATTCCCTTGGAAATATATTTGTTTTGTATACTGCATTTACAAAAATCATTAATTGACTAATTGCAGTGTTGAAATTTAATGATTCGTAATCGTTTGATACTTTCTTTACAGTATAGTGATAAACTTGCTCTAATTCTTTATTTTCTTCATTCTTAATTTTGTCAGTTTCTGAATATAATCTCCAAACTCTATCTAGGAATTTCTTTGAACCATCTATTCCATTTGTGTCCCAAGGCTTTGTTGCTTCTATTGGTCCCATAAACATCTCGTAAACTCTTAATGCATCTGTTCCATATTGTTTAACCATATCATCTGGATTAATTACATTTCCTTTTGATTTACTCATTTTCTCTCCGTTTGTTCCCAAAATCATGCCTTGATGACGAAGTTTTTTGAAAGGTTCTTTTGTAGTAACCAAACCTTTATTATATAAATAATTATTCCAAAATCTTGAATATAATAGGTGACCAACTAAATGTTCTGTTCCACCCATATATAAATCAACAGGCATCCAATAGTTTAATAATTCCTTATTTGCAAATTCATTATTATTTTTAGGATCAATATATCTTAAGAAATACCAGCTAGAGGCGGCAGAACCAGGCATTGTAGATGTTTCACGTGTGCCATGATCTCCATCAACACTAACATTTTTCCATTCTTCAGCATTTTCAAGAGGTGCTTTTCCATTCTTAGATTTATAATCTGTCATTTTTGGAAGTATTAGAGGCAATTCATTGTCCTCTAGGACTTTAGTTGTTCCATCATCCATATGTATAATAGGAACAGGTTCACCCCAATATCTTTGGCGGGCAAAAATCCATTCTCTCATTTTATAGTTTATTTTTTTGTATCCAACTTTGTGTTCCTCAAGCCAAGTAATCATATTGTTTATTGCATCTTCCTTGTTTAAACCATTTAAAAATCCAGAATTAATGTGTAATCCATCTCCAATAAAGGCTTCGTTTTCAACATTTCCACCTTCTAAAACTGGGATGATTTTTAAATTGAACTTTTTAGCAAATGCATAGTCTCTTTCATCATGTGCTGGAACAGCCATAATTGCACCCGTGCCATAAGTTGATAAAACATAGTCAGAAATCCAAACAGGAATTTTTTCCTTATTTACAGGGTTAATAGCATAACTACCTGTAAATACTCCAGTTTTATCTTTATTTAATTCAATTCTTTCTAATTCTGATTTAGATGCACAAGATTTTACATAATTTTCAATTAGTTCTTTTTGTTCAGGAGTTGTAATTTGTTTTACTAAATCATTTTCTGGAGCTAAAACACAGTATGTGGCTCCAAATAAAGTATCCGCCCTGGTTGTAAATACAGTGAAGGATAAATCCTCGTTTCCTGCAATTTTGAAAATAACGTGTGCACCAATAGATTTGCCTATCCAATTTTTTTGAATTTCCTTTGAAGACTCTGGCCAATCTATGTCATCTAAACCAGAAAGAAGAGTTTCAGCATATTCGGGAATATCTAATATCCATTGTTTCATATTTTTACGAACAACAGGGAATCCACCTCTTTCGCTCTTTCCGTCAATTACTTCATCATTAGCAAGTACTGTTCCGAAGTTCTTCACACCAGTTAACAGGAATATCAACGAGTTTTGCTAAACCGTCATTATATAATTGTTTAAAAATCCATTGAGTCCATTTATAATAATTTGGATCACAAGTAGAAATCTCTAAATCCCAGTCAAAAGAAAGACCAAGCATTTTAAGTTGTCTTTTAAAGGTCTGTATATTTTGTTTGGTAAAAATTTCTGGGTGGTTACCAGTTTTTATTGCATATTGCTCAGCGGGTAAACCAAAAGAATCCCAACCCATTGGATGAAGAACATTATATCCTTGCATTCTTTTCATTCTTGAAACAATATCAGTTGCAGTATATCCCTCAGGGTGTCCTACATGAAGTCCCTCTCCAGAAGGGTAAGGGAACATATCTAAACAATAAAATTTTGGCTTAGAAAAATCCCATAAATCCGTTTTAAAAGTATTATTTTCTTCCCAGTATTTTTGCCATTTCTTTTCTATTTCAGTAAAATTATATGACATAAAAAATCACATCCTTTTTTAGTTAATTATAATCATGATTATAACACTAAAAATAAAAAAAAACAATATATACAAACCAATATTTCTTGTTATTTTTGTTACATAATAAATTTTATGTAAATCTATTGACTTTTTGGAAAAAATGTAGTAAAATATAAGTAGATTGATTTTAAAACTAAACTATTAAGTACTTGTTTAGTAGATACTATGGGGAAATATATTCTTTAGTTAAAGAGGTGATTTTATTGTATTGTAAGAAAAATAAACTCTTGATAGCAGATAGGAGAAAATCAGAGAGAAAGAAGAATGCAATTTTAGTAACCATTGTTTTAGGAATATTTATAGTAATTCCTATAGTAGCATGTATAATTCAAATAATTATACTTTAAAGGAAGGATGAATGAAATATGAGTAAGCAACAAAAACAGTGTATAAGAATTCGTTTTTATTTTATAGTTTTACCCATAATAGTTTTGATACTAGGATTACTTTTAACCTCCACAATTAGTAAGGAGATGGCGATAATGTTTATTATAATAGGATATATTATATTATATAAAATAACTATTATAAAATTAATGTTAGATGTAATTTCTAAAAATCGTACAGGCTTTTCTAAATTAGACTATTTCACATTTAAGGGACATAAATGTAAGATATAAGTCAAATTTCTCCTTCAAAATAAGTAAAAAGGGACTTTTTTATAAAGTCTCTTTTTATATAATAGAAAAGTTACCCTTTCATATTATATAAAAGGAGTTTAGCCCTAAACTAACGCAGACAAAAATTCAAGAAATTTTTGTCGCATAAACAAAGACAGGGCATGGCGAGAAGTTTAAAAGTTTAAAGTGTATTAATCACGCCACTTTTGTTCCATTGCTTTTAAATCAAGAAATTTTTACTTGCTTTTTTTTTGTATTTATAGTAAAATAAGTCTATTAAAAATATATGGGACAGACTTTTAAGGAGGCTAATATGGAGGAAAATACGAGATTTGTACACTTGCATGTGCATAGTGAATTTAGTTTATTAGATGGAGCAAATAGAATAAAGGATTTGCCAGTAAGAGCAAAGGAATTAGGAATGAATGCAATTGCAATAACTGACCATGGAGCAATGTTTGGGGTTATTGACTTTTATAAAGAGTGTAAGAAAAATGGGGTAAAACCAATAATAGGGTGTGAAGTTTATGTAGCGCCTAGAACTCGCAAAGATAGAGAGCCGAGTATTGATAATAAATATAATCACCTAATATTACTTGCAAAGGATAACGAGGGGTATAAGAATTTATCAAAGTTGGTGTCTCTTAGTTATTTAGAGGGCTTTTATTACAAACCAAGAATTGATAAGGAAATATTAGAGAAGTATAGTAAAGGATTGATATGTTGTAGTGCTTGTTTAGCTGGAGAAATTAGTCAGGCAATATTAAATAATGATATGGAAGAAGCAAAAAAGGCTGCCTTGTGGTATAAAAATTTATTCAACGATGATTATTATTTAGAAATACAAAATAATGGACTTAGTGAACAAGTTTTAGTAAATCAAAAATTAGTACAACTTTCAAAAGAGTTGGAGATTCCTTTAGTTGCGACAAATGATGCGCATTATTTAAAAAAGGAAGATGCATATAATCATGAAATTTTATTATGTATTCAAACAGGCTCAAAGATGTCGGATGATAATAGAATGAAATTTAATACAGATGAGTTATATATTAAATCACAAGAAGAGATGGAAGATTATTTTTCAAATATTCCTGAGGCAATAGAAAACACTGTAAAGATAGCGGAAAAATGTAATGTAGAATTTGAATTTGGAAATACTGTTCTACCAAATTATGATGTTCCCAAAGAATATAAAACACATTATGATTTTTTTAAGAAATTGTGCGATAATGGGATAAAAAAGAGGTATGGAGAAAATCCACCTAAGGAAATTTTGGAAAGAGCGGAGTATGAATTAAATGTCATAAAGCAGATGGGATATGTGGACTATTTTTTAATAGTATGGGATTTTATAAATTATGCACATGAAAATGGAATTCCAGTGGGTCCGGGTAGAGGATCTGGAGCGGGTTCAATAATAGCTTACAGTATAGGAATAACTGATATTGACCCTATAAAATATAATCTTATTTTTGAGAGATTCTTAAATCCAGAGAGAATAAGTATGCCCGATTTTGATATAGATTTTTGTACTGAAAGAAGGCAGGAAGTAATTGACTATGTAGGGAGAAAGTATGGAAAGGATCACGTTTCACAGATTATTACTTTTGGGACAATGTCTGCAAAAATGGTGATAAGAGATGTTTCAAGAGCTTTAGATATACCGTATGCGGAAGCGGATAAACTTGCAAAGATGATTCCATTTGAAGTTCATATTACGATAAAAAGAGCAATGGAATTAAACAGGGAACTAAAAGATTTATACGAAACGGATGAAGAAGTAAAGAGAATTTTAGATATTGCAATGGCATTAGAGGGAATGCCAAGACAGGCATCCACTCATGCTTGTGGGGTCGTTATTACCAAGGAACCAGTAGATACGTATGTTCCTCTTTACGTAAGAGATGACCAAGTTTCTACACAGTTTATAATGACAACACTTGAAGAATTAGGACTTCTAAAAATGGACTTTTTGGGACTTAGAAACTTAACTGTAATACAGGATACTATTAATTTGGTAAAAGGTAATAGTGGAAAAGAGCTACAATTTGATAAAGAAATGTCAGACCCCAATGTATTTAAATTATGGCAAAATGGGTATACCATGGGAATTTTCCAGTTTGAAAGTCAAGGAATAACAAACTTTATGAAGGAATTAAAACCAGATTCTTTGGAAGATATAATAGCAGGAGTTTCATTATATCGTCCAGGACCAATGGATCAAATACCAAGGTATATTGCTAATAAAAAGGATATGGAACATGCCGTTTATACACATGACGCATTAAGACCAATATTAGGTGTAACTTATGGATGTATGGTTTATCAAGAACAAGTTATGCAGATAGTTAGGGATCTAGCTGGATATTCATTGGGTAGGGCAGATTTGGTAAGGCGTGCAATGGGAAAAAAGAAACTAGATGTAATGGCAAAGGAAAGAGAATATTTTATACATGGAAAATTAGATGAAAATGGGAATATCGAAATTCCTGGATGTATTAGAAATGGAATAGATGAGACATCTGCTAATAAAATATTTGATGAGATGGCGGAGTTTGCAAAATATGCATTTAACAAATCACATGCAGCTGCATATGCAGTAGTATCTTATAGAACAGCATTTTTAAAGGCTTATTATCCAAAAGAATTTATGGCGGCAACTTTAAATAGTTATCTAGGGGATTTAGACAAAGTACCTCAGTATATTGAAGATAGCAGAAGAATGGGTATTGAAATCTTAGGACCAAGTATAAATAAAAGTTTTACAAAATTTACTGTTGATGGAGATGCTATTAGATTTGGTCTAGGAAGTGTAAAAAATGTTGGTACAGCTGTTGTAGATACAATTGTCGAAGATAGGAAAAATAATGGCGAATTTAAAAGTTTTATTGATTTTTGTGAAAGAATGCAAGAATTAAGTGTTAATAAAAAGTGTATTGAGTGTTTGATAAAGGCGGGGGCTTTTAGTGAGTTTGAACAAACAACGGCAACACTATTAGAATCATTTGAGTCAATTATAGAATCTATTTCGAATTTAAACAAAAAGAATTTAAAGGGACAAGTAAGTATGTTTGATCTAGCAGGTTCAGAGGAGAATAATGAGAAAATGAAATATAGCTTCATGGAAAAAGAAGAGTTTTCAAAGAGAGAACTACTTACTATGGAAAAGGAAATGCTAGGTATTTATGTTACAGGTCATCCATTAAACAATATTAGAGAGGAAATAGAGAGAGTTTCAACGATTAGGTCGTCAGATTTAAAAATAGATGAAGATGATGAAGCGGAAGTACAATTATTAAATTCAAGAGATGGGGCAAGTGTTAAGTATGTTGGGATAATAACATCGGTTAAGAAAAAGTTCACTAAAAATAATACTATAATGGCATTCGTAACGATGGAGGATTTACACGGGACGATAGAAGTTATTGTGTTTGAAAACTGTTATAAGATGTGTACAGAATTATTAAAGGAGGATAATATTGTAGTTGTGGATGGTAGATTAAGTATAAAGGATGGAAAAGAAGCCACAGTTATGGCAAGGGAAATAAAAGAGTTTAAAATTCAAAAGGATGAATCTTTATACATAAATATAACAGATTTAGATGAAGAAAAAAAAGGACTTTTAAGGGGGAATATTAGAATTTTTTCTAAACAAAATTATAATCAAAAATATTTATTCATAGTAAATGGGGAGGAAACTTTACCTTCAGGTAGAATTTCTATTACATCGCAAAATATAAGTATTTTGAAAAAAATTGTAGGAAGTGATAATGTAATTTACAAGTAAATATAATTGAGTTTAGATGATTAGAAATTAGAAAATTCTACAAATTTTTAAAATTTCTAGAATTTTAGAAAAAAGTATTGTATTAAAAATAAATATATGGTAATATGAACTTGTGAGGAAAAATTGGGGAGGAAATTTTTATGAAGAAAACAATTGTAAAACAAAGTTTTATTATAATGTTAATTATGATTATTTTAGGAGCTTTAATGGTGCCAGTAAGAGCAGTAGCTTCAAATAGTGGTGATAATGGAAAAATGGTTTGGATAATGGACAGAGATATTGGCGCATTTGATATAAAAGGGTATGCAAATGATGTCTTAAAAAGTACAACTTTTAGGGATCGTGGGTATAATGTAGAATTAAAAGTAGGAGATCAGCAGATAACTGATTTTTATAATATGGAACCTAATGAAGAAAAATTTGGAAATATAAGTAGTGGAGAATACACCGATATTGGTTTAAAGATAAAGCCTTCATTTGTAAATAATGGTAATTATATTAAGATAGAGTATATTGTAAGAAATACTACTGAAGAAAACAAAACAGTTTCAATCGCGACTCATTCTGATTGTAAAATAGGAGGAGAGGATCGTGCACCATTACAATATGATAATGGAACAATTATTATGTCTGATGGGACTAGTCAGTTTAACATAGTTACAGCAAATGCTTATGGAGTGGTAGATACTTCAACAGTTTGGTTAGGATCATATACCTCTCGATATGCAAATATGTTTGAAAATTCAACAGCAAGTGTATCAGGTATGGATTCTGGGCTTGCATTTTCTTGGAAAGATAGGGTGATACCTGCAAACTCAAGTAAAACATTTTCTGTTTTATTTGGAGTTGGATTAGCAAATAAAGCTCCAATATTAACAGTAAGCAGCGCAACAGAAAAGATTAGAAGAGGGATAGAAGGAGAAGTATACAATATTGTAGGAACTGTTACAGATTATGAAAATTCAGAAGGAGCAAAAGTATATTATTCTTTAGATAAAGGGGATCCTGTTGAATGTTATACATTTACGGGAGCACCAGGGGCATTTAATATAAATGTATCCTTAAACCTAACAGAATTATCTATAGGAAATCACAAAATGGAATTCTTCGTACAGGATACGGATGGAGCAATATCTCAATCTGTAACAAAAGATTTACAAATCGAGGAAGTAAAGAAGAATTTTGAAAAGGATGGGGTTAAATTTATTTCTGAAGGAGGAATAAATACTTCAAATACATTTTCTGTTGATACAATCACAAAAAGCGAAGAAGATATAAAAAATATTCAGAATGGATTAGATAATGGTAAAGAAGTAATTAGTATATATGATATATATTTTAAAGATGAGGATAATAAGGTAGTTGATTTAGGTGAAGGAACATACAAAATCATGATAAAATTGACTGAGGAATTTAAAAACTATGAAAATTATAAAATTGGATATCTAAATTCAGAAACAGGCAAAATCGAAGAATGGTTTAATACAACAATTGAGGGTGAATATATAGTTTTTACAGCAACACATTTGGCAGAATATGTAGTAACCGGTACACCGATAAAAGATGAAACACCAAAAACAGGAATAGAGTTTAATAATGGTGCAATGCTAGCAATTGGTATTATCTCAATTTTAAGTTTAGGAATTATAATAAGAGAAAAATAATGGTAAAGTATTACTAATGATTTTAGTAAAAAGATTTAAAATTTTAATATGTGAAAAAATCAAGAAATATTTCTTGATTTTTTGCACTTTTTATGATAATATATATGAAGGATTTGGAGGAAGAAAAATGGGGGATTTATTTACTATAAAAAATATAATAATATATATACTATTTATTAATTTATTAACATTCTTCAATATGGGACTAGATAAACAGAGAGCTAAAAAAGGAAAGTGGAGAACAAAGGAATCTACTTTATTTATATTAGTATTAATGGGTGGAGGAATAGGAGGAATAGCTGGAATTTACACATTTAGGCATAAAACACAAAATAAGATGTTTACAATAGGTTTTCCTTTAATACTAATTATAGAGTTAGTATTAGTAATTGTCAATTTTATAATATAATTTTTAAAGATGTTTATAATTATAGGATTGACAGTGGAATGTATTATATGGTGATTAATGAAAGGTATTACTGATTGGCCCTTAATTGATTACTTTCTAAATTTATTTTAAAAAGTTAAAATGAGTATAAATCTGCTATTATAGCTCAGTTGGTAGAGCAACAGATTCGTAACCTGTAGGTCGGCAGTTCGATTCTGCCTAATAGCTCCAAAAGGTAAAATCGTCGCACCACGACGAAATTAAAAAAATCAACTATAAGGTTGATTTTTTTTGTGTCAACTTTTTCAATTTCCCTAAAACAAAACAAAATCTACATAAAATGTATAAATAATATTGACTTTTTAAGATTTTTGTGTTATACTTAAAAAGTAATTTATAGTAGGTATTTATTTTTTTTATTAAGAGGATGAAGGAGGTATATTTATGGATTTAAGGTCATGGGGTAATTAGTGTAGTTTTTAGGGCTGGTATTATTTTTATATCAGCCTTAAAAAAATAAAAAAGGAGGATTTATTATGAAAAAATTTGCATCTATGAGATTAGAGGTAACATCAAAATGTAATCTGAATTGTAAGTATTGTCACAATTTAGAGTTTAATAATTGTAATAATGACATGACTATTGGAGAAATAAAACGGTTAATTATTAATGCTAAACAGATATGGGGTGTAAACAAGATACTAATTACTGGAGGGGAGCCATTATTATTAAATGGTGAGATATTTAAATTAATATCCTTTATTTCAAAATTAGGGATAAAAGCGGATTTAGTTACAAATGGAACATTATTAACAGCAAAAGTGATTTCTAATCTTGAACATGCAGGACTAAAGAGAATTAGAATTAGTATTGATAATGTAGAAAAGGTACAATCATTTAGGGGAGATAAGATTGAACAATTGAGATTATGGGAGACAGCTAAACTCGTAAAACAAGTATCTAATATTAATTTATGTATTCATACGGTATGTTCATCTCTAAATGTAGAAAGTTTATATGAAATTTATAAAAAAGTTTTAGAAATAAATGCAGACAGATGGAGAGTTTTTGATTTAGGATATCAGGGAGCTTTACTTAAGTATAGCAATAGTTTTAATATGGAGTTTTTTTATAAAAATATTTTAAATGAGGTCTCTAAAATATTAGATGATTATTTATCATTAGAGGATACAGATATTTTAGATATTGAAATCAATAATATTTTTAAATCATCTTTATTACGTTTAAAGTATAATAAGGAAAATTCAAATTTTTTCGATAAGTTGCTAAGCGAGAAATTGTGTAAATCTCCTTGTGATTATGTTACGGATCATCAAATAACAGTTAGAAGTGATGGAAAAGCAACATTATGTCAGTATTTCCATAATACTATATATGATTTAAAAAAATACGATTTTAATATAGAGATGGCACTTAAAAATGAAATTTTATGTAGAGAAAATGAAATTACTGTTAAAGACTTGGAATATTGTACGAAATGTAAATATTTCTTGGTTTGCAATTCTGGTTGTAGAGCAAAAGCAGGGGTTTTAACAGAAAATATTGTGGACGCAGACCCAACAGCATGTGTATTGTATCCCAAATTAATCAATTAGATAATTAGTAAAATGCCGTATGACGTCCGTGAAATATATGAACAATTAATTAATAATAATGGAGAAAACCCTAAATATTCCCAAGAGGATTTAAACACTTTCCTAAAGAAAAGAGGTTTAAAATGAATAATTATAAAATAGGATATAGAGTAAATTTTGAAAATATGAATTATTGTCATAAAAGGATAATAGTGGTAACCTTGAAGGTATTAAAAGAATATCCTCAAGGTTACCACAGAAATTCTGTTTATTATTGGAAAACAATGTAACGACCGAAAATATTAATTATTTACGTAAGTTTGAAGAACTATTGATTAATGTAAAACAAGATAATGTAGCAGTATGTTTAGATCTAGGACATTTGCTTTATGGAGGTTTACTTGAGGGAAATAAGAATATTTTTACGGAGTTATATAATAGAAAATATCTTATATCAAGGATTAGGGAAATACATCTACATGATTATAATATAGAGAAAGATCATTTAATAGTTGGTGAAGGGTTACTAAGCTTAGATAAAGTTGTAAAATTCCTTAAGGAAAATAATGTTTATTGTCCAATAATAATAGAAAATTCAGTTTTAAATATTGAGAAAGCAATAGAACAGGTTAATAAAATAAGAGAGAGTATAAAGGAGAATTGACAATTATGGAAATAAAAAGAGTGAATGATATTAATCTAATTTTAACTGTACATAAGGAAATATTTCAAATTGATTTTGATATTCAAAATTATCAGAAGAGGGCTCAACAATATCCAATATATATATTTATTTATATGAAAAAGAAAAAAATAATAGGGTACAGTCTTATTATTGATGAACAGGAAGATAAAAATTTATATTTTTGGTATGGTGGAGTTGTACAAAGTGAGCAGGGAAAAGGGATAACGAATAGGATTTTTGATATTGCTATATCAATGGCGAAATCAAAGGCTTATAAATCAATAACTGTGGCAACATTAAATAAAAGAACTCATATGTTAAAATTTGCAATAAAAAAAGGTTTTAATATTTTTAAGGTAAAAAAAAGAAGTGAGAATAATGATATCAATAAAATTTATTTTAAATATAATTTACCAATGGAAGGTAAGAAAAACTATAAAATAGATGTATCTTCAAAAAACATGGGGGAATTAGAAAATGAAATTATAGATATTCTAAAAAGTAATAATTGTAAGAAATTAATAATAAAAAATGCAAAAAAAAATATACATTTACTAATATATATTTTAGAATATTGTAATACTTTTATAGATATTCCTCAAGTATGTGTAACAAAAATTAAAAATAGAGATTTTAAAAGGTTGAAAAGAATATTTAAAGGAAAGATAAAGAATAAAAAATAATCATTATTATAGCATAAAAAAACATTATATTACTTGAATATAATGTTTTTTTATGCTATAATAATGAAATGAAAGGAATAAAAGAAATGAAAAAAATAATATATTTAATAAGACATAGTGAACAATTAAAGTTAAAGGGGATAAAGAATGTCAAAGAGAGCACTCAAATCGAAAATGAAAAAATAGTTTTAACTATTAATGGAGAAAAGATGGCTGAAGAATTAAGCAAAATGGATGAATTGCAAGATATTGATTCTCTATGGAGTAGTAATTATGTAAGGGCAATAGCGACAGCAAAATATATTGCTGAAAGAAATAATATTCTGATAAATATAGATGAAAATTTTGGGGAAAGGAAATTAGGAGATTTAAAAGAATTATTGGAGTTGGGAAAAACAAAAAAGTTTTCTTTTACTGAGGAACAGTTATTAGATATGCAATTGAAAAATAAAGATGGAGAGAGTTGCATGGAAGTTGTTATAAGGTTTATGGATAGCTTAAATACAATTCTAGATAGTGAGAGCGAGAGAGTTGCCATTGTGAGTCACGGAGCAGCTATAAAATTTGTTTTAAAACAATGGTGTGAATTAGATAAAGATATAAAATTACAATATGATAATGAGAACATAGAGTTAAATTCTCCTGGAGTGGTAAAGTTAGAATTTGTTGATAAAAAAATAAATTCAATAAAACTTTTAAAATAGTTTTTTACTTATTTAGGAATCGGGGATCGCGGATAAATTTTTCATAAAATGAATTTATCTGGGGAATATAAATTCTAATAGCTTGCTATTGCAAAGAACTCTAATTTTTCCTTCCTAATTTTTACAATTTTACTTTTAATTTGTAATTTGGTTTTTATAAAAATAATAAAAAACTATTCACTTTTTGTTATTTATATGTTAATATAAAGCAAGTAGTTGATTGATTAAATTTGTGTGCCACTCTGGGAGTATGATTTTTCGCATATAACCATAGTTACGGCTCCAAAGATATATAAATTAAATAAATTTAGGTAAAATTAAAAACCTTTTGAAATAAGTACTTTCAAAGGTTTTTTTCTTTTGCAAAAATTAAATAAAATTAAGAAGAATTATTTCTACTGTAACAATGTAACAAAAATAAGATAAAAAATATAATAAAAACCACTTGACATTTACAAACAAATGTTTTATAATATACATTATAAAAAGGATGTGAATGTATGGAAGAAAATAAAATGAGAATTCAAAATGAAATATCGAACTTGGAAATAAAGAATTTAATATATACTATAAGAGGCAAGCAAGTAATGTTAGATAGTGATGTAGCAAAATTATATAATTATCAAACAAAAAGAATAAATGAAACTGTAAGTAGAAATAAGGAGAGATTCCCTGGAAATTTTTGTTTTAAATTAATGAAGGAAGAATATGAATGTTTGAAGTCGCAAATTGCGACTTCAAACATTCAGGGTGGAAAACAGAAATTACCATATGTTTTTACAGAAAAAGGAATTTTAATGCTTTCAGGATTACTAAAAAATGAAATTGCTATTGAAGTAAGTATAAAAATAGTAGAGGCTTTTGTAGAGATGCGAAAATTTTTAATGTTAAATGGACCAATATTTGAAAGATTAA
>JAUNSP010000034.1 GCA_030539155.1 Clostridia bacterium | reverse complement strand
ATCCAGACAATCCAAAAGAAGGTAATTATAGAATATCTGGAATCGTATGGGAAGATGAGAATAAGGATGGAATAAGGGACACGCAGGAAAAAGTATTAGAAAATATAACTGTAAAACTATTTAATAAGGATACAAATTCATTTGTATTAGAAAATGGAGTTGAGAGAACTAGTATAACAGATAATAGAGGAAGGTATGATTTTACCAAAGTATCAGAAGGGAATTACTTAATAATATTTGAATATGATTCAAATGAATATTCACCAACCGAATATCAAAAAAAAGGAATATCAGATATAAAAAATTCTGATGCAATTGAAGTAAAGATGGAAAATACAAACGACATGGTAGGAATAACTGATATAATAGAGGTTGTTGATTCAGATATGTTGTATATTGATTTAGGGTTAAAGAGAAAAGAAAAGTTTGATCTTAAATTGGACAAATATATAAAGAAAATAACAGTAAAAAATAGTAAGGGCAATCAAATAAGAGAATATGAAGAAACAAAAACACAAAAAATAGAGATTCCAAAGAAATCAATTCAAAATTCATTAGTAATTGTAGAATATAGTATTAAGGTAACAAATGTCGGGGAAATACCAGGGTATGTAAAAAGTGTAGTGGATTATATCCCTGAGGATATGAAATTTAATACAGAATTAAACCCTAATTGGTATCAAAGAGGGGATGGAAATCTATATTCAACAGCACTTGGAAACGAAATGATAAAAAATAATGAAAGCAAAGAAATAACATTAGTATTAACAAAAACAGTTACAGAAGAAAACTTAGGTTTAAGCATAAATCGTGCATCAATTCATCAAACATATAATGAATGGGCTATTAAAGAAAACATGGATGAAACCAATAATATTTCAAATGCAGAATTAATAATAACAGTTAAAACTGGATTTGTAGCATATAGTTTGATAGTAATATTAGTAGGGGGGATAATTATAGGAGGAATATATTTTATAAAAAGAAAAGTTTTGGAAGAAAAATGACCTACTAGGAAAATAAAAGAGTTTGGAGGTGAGAGCGTGAAAAGAAAATTTATAATGATATTTATATTAATATTTTTTATATTAATTATTTATGGAAATTGTGAAGTAAAAGCAGGTTTAGTAGATACTGGAAGTAATAGTTTCTCAAGTGCATCGGGAGGTGGAGTAACTTTAAATTTGAATAGTATTGCTGGAACTTCAAAAAATATGACTGCAAGTGACGAAAAATCATCTGCTTGGGATTTATTAGAGGCTGATAGGAATAATGTATATTGTTCACAACTTGGAATCGATATGTGGGCAGGTACTTATGATTTTAGTAATTTTATTACAGTAACAAATACAGCTGTTGCATATGCACTGTCTATAGGAAAAAATAGTTATTATAAAAATGATGTATCTCAAAATGTATTGTGGACAACACTAAAATATGGAGCTGAATATACAGGTGGTTCATATAGTAGACAAATTAAAACTGCAACTGAGGTTAATAAAATGGGAAACGTAAACACTAGTATTAGAGGTTCAAGTAATGTATGTAAAGTATTATCGTCAGGAGAGGTTGTAACAGGACCGTATCAAATGAATTTTACGGATTATTCATTTACTTTGGCTGATGGTAGATATTATCAATTAGGGTATTTAGAATCTGTTCAAATAAAGGGATATTTACAATCAGATCCATTTACAACACCAAGGGTGATTAGTTCAAGCTATTGGAAATATTGTGATGGGAGTGGATCTAATATTTCTACACCTTCAAGTGGTGAATGGTTTTATATAAAGTTTAATAATAATGTAAAAAGGGTAAGTGATATAAACATAACTACTAAAAAATTTAGAGTAACAGCAACATACATCTCCGCAACATCTTCAAAATCTCAAAATTTATATATATTAAAAAGTTATGACAGGAGATATGTAACAAACACAGCAACATATAATCCATGGCTAAATACAACAGGAACATTAAAACTTAGAAAAGTAGATTATGATAGTACAAGTAAGGGACTTTCCGGTGCAAAGTTTATCTTACAGTGTTCTAATGTGTCTGGCAGTTCAAATTATGTAAGAAGAAGTGGAAGCAGTATAAGTTTTACTTCTAAATCAAATGCAACAGTCTTTACAAGTGACTCAAGTGGTTATATTAACATTGGGAGATTACCAGTGGGAAGATACTATTGTATTGAAACGCAACCACCAGCCCCATCATATAAATATATAGATCGTGCTAGTCAAGTTGCAGTAATGATTACTGGAGGTAATACAGTTAATGAGGCACTTGTAAAAAACATAGTAAGAACTGGGAACCTAGTTTTAAAGAAAGTGGATTATGATACAGGACAAAGTTTAAATTTAGCACAAATGATTGTTTATAAAAAAGTAAATGGAGTAAATCAGTATGTAGTGAATACATCAAGTACAAGTTTGCCAACATTTACAACTAATAAGAGTAGTGCAACCAAGTTTTATACAAATTCTACGATATATAATTTATTGGAAGGTACATATTATGTGGAAGAAATAAAATCCCAGAATGAACAGTATACAGTATTATCACCAGCGACATCGATAAAAGTTGTTAGAAATTCATCTGTTACAGCAACTGTAAAAAATAAGAGAATGGTCGCGAATATACAAATTCTAAAATTAGATTATGATACATATAGAAGTGTATCAGGAGCACAATTTGTGGTTTATAGAATGAATGGCTCTTATAAAGAATATGTTGCAAGTTGTTCTAATTCAACAACAACGATAACAACATATACAACATCAAAATCATTAGCTAAAAGATTTGCAGGAGGGGAAATAGTGTATAATTTAATATTTTCTTCATCGGGAACAACATATTATGTGGAAGAAGTAAAAACACCTTCAGCAGAATATCCAATATTACCAACTAATAGTTGGATTACTTTAACAAATAATAATAGGTTATCCACAATAAATTTTTCCTTTACAAATGTTAGATATGTAGCAAATTTAAATATTTTAAAAATAGATAGAGATACAGGAAGTGGATTACAAGGGGTAGAATTTGAAATAACAAGGATAAATACAAAAACAAATGCAACAGAGTACATATATGGAAGTGGAGGAAGTTGGTATGTAAGTAGCAATAGAAGAACAGTATATACAGATTATTCTGGAAGGATAAATTTTACAAACTTACTTTTAAAGACATCTCAAACGGTAATAGGAGAAAATGTGTATGATTACAAATACAGAGTAAGAGAGGTTTCAAATTCAGTAACGGATTATGATGGAGATTATATTTATCAGGGAGATTCATACTATGATTCAGGAATATTCTCATTTTCAAGATTAGAAAATAAATCTTTAACTGTAACAAATGAGAGGCAGATAATTGATTTTAAAGGTTATGTATGGGAAGAGAAGCATGATAATAATTTATATGGTTCAGGAGATAGATTGCTTTCAGGGATTGTTGTTAAATTAATAAATACGAGAACTGGTTCTGTAATACAGACCACGACAACGGCTCGTGATGGAAGTTATAAGTTTAATAATATTAACTTACCATCAATTAGGAATTATAGCAGTTATTCCCCAAATAGATTAAATGTTAAAATAGTATTTGAATATGATGGATTTGAATTTGAATGTGTAAATTATAGTAGTCAGACAAGTGGTTCGAAGGCAATAGAGAGTGTAACAAATAGAAAAAATTTAAATCAGAGATTTGCACAAGTTACAGGAACAAATACAGATGACAGATCATTTAGTTATTTTAGAAATGAAGATGATAGTAAAACATATAAAATAACATATAAAAGGGGAAGTGTTCCAAATGCTAGTGTAACACCTGATAACAATGGGATAAATAAGACTAATATAGAGGCAGGAACCGATATTGCAAATCATAATTTAGAATATAGGTTTGGGGTAGGTTATGTAGATACTATTTTTGGACTAAACAGAAGGAAAAATATAGATTTAGATATTGATATGGATTTAGTTCAGGTAGATTTGAACATCAATAATAAGAGGGAAACTTATACAAATGATTTATCTCAGTTTTCAATATATGAATCTGATATTAATGAAAAAACTATTTCAGAGGATAGACAATTAAAGGCAATTTTAAAATATAAAGTAGTTTTAAAAAATAACACAAATGATTTTAAAATAAGAATTAATGAGTTAGTTAATTATTATACTTCAGGTTTACAAATTAATAATATTTATAATGAAGCGGGACAAAAAATTAATAATAGTGACATAAGCAAATATGGAGAGAGTTTAAGTTATAGTGGATATGAAAATAATTATATTAATCAAGATTTTACAATAGATTCAAAAGAGAATGTAACGTTTTATATTGAATTACTGGCAGATAGACAGTATATAAGTTTGAATTTAAATAAAAATACTGAAAATTTAATAGAGATAAGTTCGTATACTACATTTCACCCTAAATCTGAATACATATACTATCCAGGAATTGATGAAAATACAACCCCGGGAAGTATAATTCCAGGAAATTCATCAAGTTACGAAGATGATACAGGAACGGCAACAGTCGTATTTGATAAAAAAACTCAAATAAGGGAAACTACAGGAAAAGTATTTGTCGATACTACACCACAAGAATTCCAATCAGGGGAAGAAAGAAAAGGTGACGGGGAATATAAAAATGGAGAAAAAGCAGTATCAGGAGTAATGGTAACATTTGTGGAAAAAACAGGTACGGGACTTACCTATAAAACGATTACAAATAACGATGGTGAGTATACAGTGTTAGGGTATATTCCAGGAGATTATGTTGTTCAGTATGTATATGGAAATGATCCATATGACACCTATAATTATAAATCTACAATATATAAGAAGGATAAATATATCGGTATGTACTGGTATACCAATACAGAAAAGAGATTATCAGATGCAGTGGATAGTTGGGAAATAAGAAAAAGAATTGATAAAGGAGAGGAGACAATGATGACCTCAGAAACGGCAAAATTTTCTGTTGAGGTTGATACTGCCAAAATAAAGGAGATGGATTTTGGAATTGCGGAAAGAACAAGGGATAAAATTTCAATATTGAAGGAGATTTCTAATGTAAAAGTAACATTATCCGATGGAACGATTCTGCTAAATGGAAATCCAGCCGAGGTTAGAATTCCACATGTAAAATACATTAAACCACAGTTAACTTCAGAACAAATATTAGATAGGACTGCACCATATAGGAATGGAATGATTTGGATGGAAATGGATAAGGAATATATGCAAGGTGCACAAATTGAGGTTAAATACAAGTTTAAAGCAAAAAATATGGGGGAAGTAGATTATTATACGGAAAACTACTATAAGTACTATATTCCAGGAAAGCCAGAAGAACAAGTTCAAGTCTCTATTAATTCGATAGTGGATTATGTGGATAATAATTTAAAATTTTCAGTAGAGAATAATGATGGTTGGTTAGAGATTACCGATGAAAATAGAAAGTTATTAACAAATGAATCGCAAAATACTTTTAATGTAATTTTACATTCACAAGTATTAAAAGGAAATTTAAAGGTATTTGATGAAATAGAGTCAAAAGAACTAACATTGACACAAGTAATTTCGGCAGATAGTCAAGATATGAACTTTAACAATGTTGCTGAGGTGTTTGATACAACTAGTACTAGAGGGTACACAAGATTTTCTGATATAATAACAAAGAATTATAATTCAGAAAAAGGTGTAAGGGAAACTGATGAATGCGAAGCAGTAGAGATAATTATAACTCCGCCTACGGGACAAAGAAAAATGATTATAGGCATTGGAATTACATTAAGTGCTGTTTTAGGAATATCTTGTACAATAATTTGTATAAAGAAAAAGAAATATAAATAATATAAACTACAAATGTTGAGACTTTTAGTCTTAAACATTTGTAGTTTTTTATATAATATGTAATTGTGGAATTTCTATTATATAAAAGGATTACGCTCCAAACTAATACACATAAAAATTTAATTCCCATCATATAAAAAGGCTTCCCCCTAAACCACTACCATTAATTAGTAATAATATAAGAGCTATAAATAGATAATAATCTCTAACGCCTTCGTTATATAGGAAGAATAATAAAAATAGTATTAAAATATCATCAAAATACAAATCAAAATCCATAATATGAAGAAGAGCAGTTTCATTTGATGATATTTTTTTTAAATTATGTAAAAATGGAGAAAGAAAGTCTGAATCAAATATCATTTTTTTTCTCACCACCTAAGGCATTGAAAATATCTAAATATTTACTCATATTAAGAAGCTTTATATATTGGTCTACTTTACTCTGTTTATTTTCTTTTAGGTATGGCTTCAGGCATCTAAGTAAATTTGCACTATTGTTATTATCCGTGGAGTTAACGTTATCTAATATATTCTTAATTTTTAAAATAGTTTCGATGTCAATATTACTTGAAGTTCCATCAGAAGTTTCTTTTTTACTGTTAAAAGTGTTTATAATAGAAGAGATGGAATCTAGATTTGAATTATTATTTTGTCCGTCTTTTGATATGTTTTGTGAAGCAAAATTATTTATTACTTCTTTTAAATTATCAGGAATTTCACTGTTTCCAAGTGAATTTGATAGTTTGTCAATTAAATTAGACATATCTTCATTCATATAAATCACCTTCTCTTTTATTAAACCTATTGTTTTTTTATTTTATCAATGATCTCATCCTTATTATTTGAGTTTAGTATCTGGGAAGCCTTGGATAAACCTTCTTCTAAATCTTTTTTATCCATTTTTGATAACATATTCATAAGTTTTGCCATATCTATATTATTCATATAATCCCTCCTTTACAAATGTATGTAAATATATAATAGTATATTCAAAAATAAAAAAAGTGTTACAAAAAAAGTAATAAATATTAACTACGCCTAACGGAAAACTATAATTATATCTCTTTTGTAATCAAATTGTTATAAAAAAGATATATAACTGTAATAAAAAAAGTGAAAACACGTAAAAAAAGTATCCGTAAAAGAAAAATACATATAAAAAAATATTTACATATAAAATGCTAGAAAGGGGTATTGCATTATTTTGAAAATAATGTAAAATATAGTTAAATATATATATAAAAATGTTATAAACTATTGAAAAATATGGAAAAATGTTGTATAATAAAGTATAGAGCAAAAATCATAATAATATTTAATAAAAAAGGGAGGAGATTTTATAATGGAAAAAGGGACAGGAGTAAACAGACAAATAATGAAAAATAGTATGGTCTATTCGGTGATTATACTTTTATTATTTGGCTTGTTTTTTTCATTAATTGGAACAAAACAGATTAAGAATTTTTCAGCAGAAATTAAAACATCAGAAGCAGAATATGACTATGGGGAGGAATTAAAATCACAGGCTAAAATTGAATGCAACAAGTCAAGCGTAACATCGCTTACAGATTTTAATGATATTGAATTGATAGCAACACTTATAACGGATAACGAAGAGTTTTGTAAATTATATAAAGGAACTCAAATTGTTATATCTGTTCCAGATGGTGTAACTATTGATAGCTTAGGCGAAATAACGCTTCTAGGAGAAACACAGTTAGAAATTTGGGCAACAGTTTTAAATGAAAATAAGATATCAATTGGATTAAGAGGGGAACAAACATCATATAACACAGGTGATATAAATGCACAAATTAAAATTCCAGCAAGAGTTTGTGTTGATAAGATGATAAATAATATTTCTGGAGAAATAACAATGGAAGTTAGCAATACAAATGATACTGCAACTAGAACATATAAAACACCAATTAGTGTAACATCAGCGGAAGGTATAATCTCTTACATGAAAATTGAAAATTATAATACAAACCAAGATGTATTAGAATTATATAATATAGAAGAAAATGTAGTAAACCTTGAAATGGATTCTACAGCGAAAACAGTGAATGTTACTGGAAAAATCTTAAATAATCACAATGTAAATTTATCAGATGTAAAATTACAATTTGCACCTACATGGATACATGCAAATGGACAGACTGAGGCTGCAACAATTATATCGGAGGCATTTACAGATAATGAGATAATAATAGATAATTTTGAGATAGGGCAAGTAATAGAGTTTACAGCGCAGGTCTCAATACCAGCAGATTTATATTTTAACGAAAAGTTAAATTTAGGATTTAATACAGTATATACATATTCAGATTCAGAACAACAAAGTGAAATAAAAGTAACTATGCAAACTGAGCAAAAAGCTGGTGTAGGGGTTATAGAAAAATTATTTACATCAGAGGAAGGTTCATTAAGAGTTGAAACTTTAGCACAAGTTGGAAATGACATAATTGTAAATGATGATGATGTTAAAGAAGGATCAACAATTAGATATACAATGACACTTACAAATTTAACAGAAAACAAGATGGAAAATGTAAAAACAAAAATGACAAAACAGAATAATAATACTAATTTTTATGATTTAAAATTTTATGATACAAATGTATTTGAAGAAAGTCTATATACATATGCGGAATTAGAAGATGGATCAGTTGAAAAAGAAATAGGAACTTTAGAACCAAAACAGATAAAGACAATATATTATGAAGTTGTTGTTGGGAATGATACAGAAAATAAGATTGTAAGCAATTTAGTTGATGTATATATTGGCGAGAATGTAGAACAAACAGCGACAATAAACAATAATATAGTAGACTCAGATTTAAAATTAAATTTATCTAGCGATTTAGTAAAGGTAATTGGAGACAATAGCATAACTAAAGACGATGGAAATTTATTAATAACGCTTAATTTAGATACAATAAATTTAAAGGGTGAAACAATAACAGAAGATTCAAGAATAGAAATGGATTTACCAAATTATGTTGAATCTGTAGAAGTAATGGCAGGAGAAGATGAGGATGAAGTTGAATCAACATTTGAAAACCAAAAATTAACTGTACCTTTAAGAAAAATAGAGAAAGAAAATGGATTAGTAAAGGTAAATTTATTAATAAATAGGTTGCCAACGGTGGAAGAGAGATTAAACCTTTCATACAAAATTTTATTTGATGAGGCCGAGTACACATCAAATGTTATTGAAGAAATAATTAAATCTAATGAGATATATGTGGATGCAGAAATATGTGCAGATTTACCAGAAACAACAATTATAGGTTTAGGGGATATAATACAGTACACAGTTAATGTTAAAAATAATGGGTTAACAGCTGTGGAAGCTGAAATAAAGGATCAAATTCCAAGCACTTTACTTTTAGGAGAGGTATTACTAAATGGAGAAATTTTTACGGAATATGAATATGATGAGTATGGACAATTTACATGTATTAGGCAATTGGCTCCAAATGAAGAAGTAACATTAAAGTTGAGTGCAGCAGTAAATGCAGAAGACGATGTTTCTAACAATATACAAGTTGAAGTAAATAATAGTGTAATAAAAGAAGTAGAAATGAATCATAGAATATCTAGTGAATCAGATGATACAGAGTATGACTTTGTTGAAACTCCATATGAAGAAGGACAAGAAGAAGGAACTATTGGAATTAATGGTAGAGTATGGTTAGATTTAAATAAAGATGGTAAAAGAACAGATGACGAACAAAATCTAAAAGGTATAACAGTAAGATTAATAAATACAAATAAACAAAATGAATT
The DNA here is from genome assembly GCA_030539155.1 of Clostridia bacterium. GTDB lineage: Bacteria > Bacillota > Clostridia > TANB77 > CAG-508 > JAUNSP01. The sequence goes on along the minus strand of JAUNSP010000034.1, from coordinate 6,068 downwards.
TGTAAAGGATGCAAATGGCAATAATTTAAAAGTTATAACAGATGATAATGGACAGTATAATTTCACAGGATTGGAAGAAGCAAGTTACTTTGTCCTATTTGAATATGATACAGCGGATTATGAATTAACAACATACCAAAAAGAGGGAGTGGACAGCACAATTAATTCAGATGTTCAAGATTATACAGGAGATGTAGAGGGAAAACAAGGAACATATGCAATAACAAAAGCATTAGAAGCAAATAATACATTAACAGATATTGATATGGGATTAGTAAATACCTTAAAATTTGATTTAAAAATTGATAAATATATATCAAAAGTTACAGTTAAAAATACACAAGGGACAGCAAATTATAGTTTCGCTGATAAGTCTACTGCAAAGGTAGAAATACCAGGTAAATATATGAAAGATTCAGTAGTAATAGCAGAGTATACAATAAGAATAACAAATCAAGGTGAAATAGCAGGATTCGTTACAAATTTAGTAGATTATTTACCGAAAGATATGAATTTCTATACAGAATCAAATAAGGATTGGTTTGTAGCAGAAGATGGAGTTCTTCACAATATTAGTTTATCCAATATTGCGATAGAACCAGGGAAAACAAGTGATGTAACATTAGTTTTAACTAAGACAATGACAAAAGATAATACTGGAACTTCAGAAAATAAGGCGGAGATAGGCTCATATTCAAATGTAAAAGAAAGAGAAGATATTGATTTGAATAACAATAAAACGACAGCGAATTTAATAGTGTCGGTAAAAACGGGTGAAATAATATTATATACAACACTAATAATAGCGTGTATAGCAATAGTAGCCGTAGGGATATATATAATTAAAAAAAGAGTAATTGATTAAGAAAGGAGGTAGATAATATGAATAAAAAAATAAAATTATTAGTTATATTATTAATCACAATATTAACTTTATTTGCAGGAATTTTAGTAGCTAAAAAGATTTATGCAGCCGGAGCAGACTATAATTTTAGAGAAGTTCCAAGTGGATTATTAATTAAAAGTAAGGCAACAGGACTTATAGGAAAAGTATTTAATAATGGATTAGAACTTCCAAAAAATCCAGCAAGAAAGTATCTATTATGCGTAGAAGAATATAATAGAAATTTAAGTAATAGTAATAGTAGATGGAAAGTTGCAAGAGTAATGGATTTTAACATGAAGGATAGTAAATACACTGATCCGACTTACGCAATAGGATATAAAACGTCATCAACAAAAAAATCTACAAAAACAAATGTGAATGCGAAACTTGCTGCTTATGCGTACTTCCAAAACACTTATGGAATTGATGCTTATCAGACATTAAGTAATGGGAAACAAACATATAGGGTAACACTGAAAAATTTAGTAAATGAACTTAAGAAGTCAGGAAATGATGGAATTTTACTGGGTTATGGGGATAGTAAGAGTGGATATTCAGGATTAATAGGACTTTCTCAAAATGTTAACTCAAAATTCTCAACTGCTTTAAATAATTATGCAAATTTTGCTAAAGTATATTCAGATAAAAAAGGAGAATTATTTGATTATAAAAAGAGCAGTAGTTTAAAATATCAAGACAATTTACTTGGACCATATGATGTAAATCTAGCTAAGAATGCCTCATTGAAAAGTGTAACAGTACCACATACAACAAGTAAGATGGATACAAGTAACAATAATAAAACTACAACTATAAAAACAGGTGTTGAAGTTACGAAAGTAACAGTTTCATTAAAAAATGGAAGGAATATTGATTTTACAAAAAATTCTTCGAATAAATTGAAGAGGAAAAATAGCAAAGGCGCTTACGAAAATATAAATTTTAATGCATTTGATTGGAATTCAAATTTTTATATTAATATACCTAATATAAAAGCTTCGGAAATAAAAAGTATAAAACTTCATTATTCTTATAATCTATATTATGCAAGATATGCAATAATGGGTGGAAACTATGCTAACAAAAAATATTCTGATCAAGGATATATGGGATTTGAAGGTAAAGCAAAGAAATTTACTGGATCATTAACCCTAGGAGTACCAAGTGTAACAAATAATGGAATAATAAAATTAACAAAAGCTGATGAAAATAATGCAGGAGTAAAAATAGCGGGGGCTAAATTCCAAATATTAAAAGCAAATGGAAGTAAATATACCGTATACAAGACTATAACAACTAATGCCTCTGGATATGCAGAATGTTCGGTTCCACTAGGATCTATATATTATGTGAAAGAAATTGCGGGGAATACAGATTATGATTATAAGACGGTTAAAGTGGCATCAAGTAATTTAGCAGATACGAAGTTAGTAAATCTAAATAAAGATAAAGTAGTAAAGATTACAGGATTTAATAAGAATGCAACTAAGGACGTTACATTACAGTTAGTGTTAACAAACCGTGGAAAGATTACAGAACAGCACTATGCAAAAATTAAAAAAATATGTAGTGAAACAGGAAGAGGTGTTCCAGGGGTTACATTCACGATATATGGAAGAAAATCTCATGATAATTCTACATTTACCCAAGGAAGGTATACGACAAATAATGAAGGATATATCGATTTAAGTTTCTTGCCATGGACATATACATATTATGTACAAGAAGAAAGAACTAGACAGGTTCCTCGCCAAGTTCCTCACGAAGTCTTAGTCGATGAAGATGGAGATGGAAAAGAGGAAGTTAAAATAGAGTACTTAACGGTATATGATACGGAATATTATTTAGAAACTGTTCCTTATACAGGATATTATGCTTATACAGCACAAGAGACTGCTACAAATGAGAGGTATATAATAAATACTGATTCACAGACTATAATTCAGGGATCTGATTTAACAGTACGCAATAATCCAAAATCTTTAACAATAAGGGGCTATGTATTTAACGATGTTCCTTCTGGAAAAGAAAGTGAATTTGATGGGTTATATACAAATGGAACGGATAGAATGCTATCAGGAATTAAAGTAGAATTGTATAATGCGGATACTAATAGTAAAGTAAGAGAAACCACAACTCAAAGTAATGGTTCCTACGAATTTTCAGGATTAAGTCAATTTGCAGATTATTATGTGAATTTCAAGTACGATGGGCAAGAATATATGGCAACTTATTATAATGTAGGAGAAAGTTCAAATTATGGAAGAAATTCATTGGCAACCGAATCTCAAGAAATGAGAATGGCATTTAATGAGAAATTCGAAACAATTTCTGCAGCAACGGATCCAAATATGGATAGAATGATGGAAGCATGTACTGGAGCAAATGGTAAGGATGAATTGTATTGTTTCAATGTTGACAACAAAGATGAGTTGGGAAGATTAATATCGTTTGATGGTTCAACAATAGTTATAGATAATGTTAATTTAGGATTAGCACAAAGAGAAAAATCTGATGTGGCACTTGAAAAGGATGTTTACTCAGCAACAGTAAAAATAAAAGATTATGAAACAACTTATAATTATAATACAAGGAGACTGGATACAGATTTTAGTACATGGGATATAAAAGATAGATTAAGTATCGAAGGATATTATTCTAAAGTATATAATAGATCTATATATGCATCGGATTATGATTATAAATGCAATTTATATAATAATATGGGATTAAATATTTCTACTGATACAGAGTTAAAGATTTATATAACATACATTTTAAAGGTTAAAAATTGTTCACAATCAATACAAGCTAGCATTAATGAAATTGTAGATTACTATGATAAAGATTACACTTATGTACCAGAAATGTCATATATAAAGGTAAATAATAATCAAGAGGATTTACAAGTAAGTGGACAAACAAAATATGGAACGAATAAAAGTTTGAATGGATTTAATAATCTATACATAACGGGATTAGATGAATATCAATTAATAACAGGAGACTACATGAATATATATGTCACATTTGAAGTAAATAAAGATCAGAATAAGAATATTCTAATAGACCAAGATTTACAGACAATGAAGATTACAACGGGTAAAGAAAATTTAGCTGAGATTAATGCATATAGTACATATTATGGAGATAATACATATATACCAAATATGGAAGAAGATCAATCAGGAATGGTAGCAGGAATTATAGATGTAGACTCAACACCAGGAAATCTTAATGATTCAAATAAATATGATACATCAAAATATGAGGATGATACAGGTAAGGCACCAAATATCACAGTAACTCTTGATACAAAAGTTAGGGAGATAAATGGTTATGCTTGGGAGGATAATAGAACACAATTTAATAATAACAATCAAGCAAATATTGGAAACGGAACAAGGGATTCTAAGGAAAATTTAATTAATGGTGTAACAGTGCAATTAATTGAAAAAATAGAGGATAAAGAGATACTTTGGAAAACCTTTAAAACGGGTAGTACAGAAGATTTAAAAGCTATATTTGGATTGAATATTAACGGAAGAGATTATATCACGGTTGATAAGAATGACATATCAAAAGGAAAATATGTATTTAAATCGTTCTTACCAGGAAACTATTATATAAAATTCACTTACGGTGATTCCGTACAGACAGCTCTTTCTTCAAAGGCCGATTGGTTTGGGGAAGGTATTAAGGGATTAAATGATAAATCATATAATGGTTCAGAATATAAATCTACTATATATCAAGTTGGAAATGAGAATACAAACTCAGATGCTAAAGATATATGGGCTAGAAGGCAAGAAGTAAACGCTTATGCGCAAACACTTAAAAATAATAATTCAGAAACTCTTGCAATATTCAATCAAAGAATATTTGATGAAAACAATAAGAACTTAGAATTATTAAATGAAGCAATGGCAAAAACATCTATGACTGCTGTAACGAACGATATAAATTTAGATATTGAGTATCAAGATGTTTATAAAATTAACAATATAGACCTAGGTTTAACTGAAAGACCAAAACCTCAACTTGTATTAAATAAGACGGTTGAGAATGTAAAATTAGTCTTGGCAGATGGAACAATATTGTATGATGCAAGTCAAAAGATGTCGCATGTATTATGGAATACGGCGGCGGAAGGACACACTGTTTCAAAAGACAAGGGAATAATAAATCAAATGTCGATAAGAAATAAAAAAGGATTAGTACAGTTAACAGTAGATGAAGAGTACATGACAGGTGCAACAGTATTAATCACCTATAAATTGACAGTAACAAATGTCGGAGAAACAGATTATAACGAAGAAAGTTTTTACTATACTGGAAATGTTGCTAATGCAAATTCAATGGTTAAAACTTCAGCTAAAAAAGTTATAGATTATGTAGAGAATAATTTAGGATTTGATGCAAGTCTAAATTCTGGATGGCAAGTGGTAGAAAAGGATAAATTGGATGATGGAACAGATAATTCAAAATTATTATCACAGGGATATGTATCAAATAGATTAAAAGATCAAGTAAATTCATATAATACAATACTTGTGACAGAAGATTTATCAAAGGAATTAGCACCAGGAGAATCTATAACAAAGCAATTAGTATTATCAAAAACTTTATCAAGCAACGATGAAGAAACTTCATTTACAAATAATGCTGAAATAGTAGAAATTGGAAATCCATCAGGAGTTAATCCAAAGGGGTCAATACCAGGAAACCAAGATCCAACAGTAGCTCCAACGGAATTAGATTCTGAAGATGCAGATACAGTAACACTATTAACACCATTTGGTGCAGCGAAAAATGTATTAATTAAAACAGGAATTGTAGTCGCAGCTTTAGTAATAATTGCAACGGGAATTGTTTTAATAAGAAAGAAAATATTGGGTGTAAAGAAGAAGTAATAAGTGATTATATAAGCAGGGAAGAGATATGATATCTCTTCCTTGTTTCAATACAAAATCCAAGAAATTCTAAAAAACTTTCTGCAAACATAAGGTTGCTCAAAAGTTTTTAAGGATTTCTAACATTTTTCCTTTCAAACCCGTCATTACATAAACAATTTAGATATATCAACATATTTCACTTATGTCTAAAATGTGGAAAATCATTGATATATATTAATCCGCCACATCTTGCTTGGAGTTTATATATTTTTTTATTAACTTCCTCC
>JAUNSP010000079.1 GCA_030539155.1 Clostridia bacterium | reverse complement strand
TTAATCTTGAAAGAGGTTTAGAAAATGGTAGAGTTCATCTATCTGTTGAAGATTACAAGAAGATAACAGATTTTGAAAAGACCAAAGTTACTATTCAAGATATAGAATTAGATTTACCAGAAGTTCCTAATATTAAAGATTTTAATAAATTAATAATAGGACGAGATGAGAAAATTCAAGAATTAATTATAAAACCCAAAGATGAAATAATACAAAAATTGTATGAAGATAATCGTACTTTAAATTATGAAATTGTTAAACAAATTAATTTAGTTGATAAAGCTAAAAGATATGAAAAGGAAAGAAAGTCTATACTACTTGAAAATAAAGAGCTTCACAAAAAATGTGAAACTATTGAAAATGACTATAATACTAAACTTAAAGAAGAAACTAGAAAAATTAAAAATAAATATGAAGATGAAATTTATAATTTAGAAAAAGAAAATAACTTTTTAAGAAAAATTATATATACATTAGAAAAAACGGTAGATAAATTTATACATTGGGTTTGTAGTAAATTTAGTGTTTCTTCTGAAGAAGATTTCATTAGAGATTTTCAAGAAGAAAATAATATTTATATTGATCCAGAAAAGCAAATTGAATATGAGGAAGAAAATGAAATTTAGAAATTTAACTGAAACCCATATTTGACTTAGTATTCTTTAACAGGATCTGATAGATTTCTAACATTTATTCCAATTTCTTTATTTATATGTCTTACACTTCCATTAGTAATTTCTTCAGTAACATATTGTAAAGCTTTTTCTCTGCTTTCAAATTGTCTTGCTTTTATACCAATGCCTTGACTTTTAGCATCACATAATATTGTGAAATGTTCTAATAAACTTGTTACATCTTTTACTTCATCAACACCATGTATTTGAGTTTGATCAGATATATCAATTGCTGTATCAGAAATCCATTCTTCAGAAAATTCAAATGTTGGTCGTTGAGTATAAGGATTTATAGTCAAATTACATACTGGTGTAAAGTTTTTCGGATTTATATAGTAAATGTAATTAGGTTGTTTTAATACTGCGTGTTTTTTTCCTTCAGAATCTTGAGAAACATCTATATTATCACTACCATAAATATAAGTAAATTTATCCAATCTAATCATTCCTGAGTTGTTTCGTGCAATATATGGATTATTACCATCAACAGGGCTCGAAGATGCAAATACTCCATTGCTTCTTTCTGTCTCATAATTATTAGCTCTATCTAGAGATTTTCTTAATTCTCCATTTTCTAATTTTTCTGGTGCGACATTAGTTATATGTGTAATATTAATATTGTTATCAATAAAAATTTTCTTTATAGATTGCCCATATTCTCGCATTAACTCAAAAAATTTTTTTGCCTCATCATCAAGTTCTATATCATTATTATCTCTTCCATGATTTATACGTCTTCTTTGTAAAAAAATCACAGCATTATCAATAGTAGCTTTACTGAATCTTTCAAGCTGTAAGGAATAATATTTTGTTAGCATTTCAATTTTATCTTGATATGCATAGTTTTTAGTTCTTTCCTTCCAGGCTTCTATTAGACTATCTATTTCAGGATGACTAACAATTATTCTGCGATATTCATCACTTTTTAAAACTTCTTCCATAACTTGTTCGGGAGTTTTAGCTGTATCTTTCATAAATAATGAATCTAAATATGCATTTACTTTTTCTTTAAATGTCGGTAATTTAGTTCTTGATTCAACTATTCCATCTTTATTATATAAAACTTTATAGGTTCTTGTTTTTGCATTCAATTCTTCAATTCTCGCTATCATCGCTTTAGATTTATCATCTAAAGAAAGTTCTATAACTGATGCATCCAATTTGTCTTTTTCTCTAGATCCATTACTTTTAGTCATATAAATATATTCTTTGGATTGAGTTTTTAATTTCATCCCTTTATAATCTATTATTCTGCTATCATACATTAAATCAAATAACTCTTTCGGCATTACTTTTTCTGTCCCTACAATTCTGCCTTCTTTTTCTTCAAAAGCATATGAATGAGTTGTAACTTCCTTAGCTTTCACTTGATAAGTAAATATACCAACACCCAATCTATTGTTCTTTCTAGTATCAGCATTTAATTCATGGTCTCTAGCTTGAAAATGCCCTTCTGAATCTACTATATTCCTTGTTTTTATTCCTCTTCTATCATCTACACTATAACCATTTTTTTGTAATACTTGTATTAATCTAGTTAAGTCTTCCTCTTTACACATAATATCAATATCACCATTTTGCCTATATAAATCTTGATTGGTTTGAATTGCAACAGAGATTCCACCTATAAGATATGCATTCATTCCTCCTAACTCACTAAATATTTCTAATAAAGTATCATAAGTTCTTCGATATTCATCATAATTTTGCTTGGGAACATTTGAAATTTTTTTAGTACTGTTTCTTCCAAATATTTTATTAAATAAGTTAGTGATTTTTTCTCTTACCCCTGGCATACAAAATTTGCTCCTTTCAAAAATTAATTATTCTATTCATTGTTTCATTCTATATTAAGTATACTATGTATAATTTAATACTTCAATTAACATCTTTTTTATATAACGAATTTTTTTAATTTTTCGTTCTTAATAAATTTATATCACAAATTTTTTGATTTTTTCGTGATATAAATTTTTGCATCACATTTTTTTATTTTTTTTCGTGATATAATTTTATTTTAAAAATAAATCAATATATTTTTGAAATGCAAAAACTTGATTTCTTGTGTAGCCAGTTGTTTCAATGATTATCTCTTTATCAAGAAAAGCATTTACTATACCATTGACTGTAGTTAATTTTATTCCAGTCAATTCAGACATTTTATTTCTTGACATTATTGGCTCATCATATAATAATTCTAAAACTTTTTTAGAATTTTCAGGTTTAACAGGTAATTCCATTATTATTTTATCCATCTCCTGCGTAAATTCAACAACATTTTTAAATTTAATTTTTGCTGTTTTTGCTGTTTCAATTACAGCTGTCAAGAAAAATTTAATCCAAGCTATCATATCATTATTAGTTCTAACACGAGTTAACATATCATAATATGTATCTTTGTTTCTTTCTATATAGTCTGAAATATATAAACATGATTTTTCTAGCATTCCTCTGCTTTGAATGTATAAAGGAATAATTAGTCTACCAATTCTACCATTACCATCTAAAAAAGGATGTATTGATTCGAATTGATAATGTAAAATCGCAATTTTAATTAAATCGGGTGTGTCTACTTCTTCATTATTTATAAATTTTTCAAAATCAGTTAAACAGTTTGGCAGTTCTGTATGGGGTGGTGGTACATATACAGCAGTACTTGGCATTGTTCCACCAATCCAATTTTGGGAATTTCTAAACTCTCCTGGTGTTTTATGTTCTCCACGAACTCCTTGCATTAATGTTTTGTGTATATCTCTTATTAATCTTGTACATACTGGAAATCCATTTTTTATTTGCTCTACACCATAGTTAGTTGCTTTTACATAATTTTGGACTTCTTCCCAGTCATCTCTTTTTTCAGGATTAATATCTGAAATATCTAATAAATCCTCTTCAACTGTTGTTCTTGTTCCTTCAATTCTGCTAGATTTATTTGCTTCAATCTTTACATGCATTTTTATATATAAATCAACATTTGGTATTAATAATGAATATGCATTTAATTCTCCAATTTG
>JAUNSP010000033.1 GCA_030539155.1 Clostridia bacterium | reverse complement strand
GTTTTTGTGTAAAAATGAAAAAAACAAAAACGGACATCGCAACTTAAATTAACCTGAAACTTCTAAAGTTAGCAAGTCCCCAAAAGTCAATTGTTATAGTGTTTTCATTAAATACTTTAGCCATTTTATCTGTTTTACCTTTGATACCATTATTCTCTGACCCAGAATTAATAAAATAAGTTCCTTTTCCATTAATATCTTTTTGTTGTAAATCAACATCACCAGTTTGAGATGTAAAAACATCTTTCAGTAAAAATTTCTTCATTTTAGGTTTTTGATTAAAGAAATTTTTTTCAGTATTAGATAATTCATAATTATCTAATCCGCTTACCTTTAGGTAAGCGGTAAGTTCGCTTATACGCTCCTCTTCGAGTTCGCTTATATATTTTTCAATAAACTCTAAATCTATTAAACCGTTAGTTTTTGTTGGAAGTATAATTAAAACATCTTTTGCCTTTGTCCAATGTCTTGCATAACCTAAATTAGGTATTGCTTTTTTCCATACTGTTGATATATATAATAAAATTTTTATGCTATTATATTTAGGTATTAATACTTTAACATTATCAGCTATGCAAAAACTATTTTCAACTATATTCATTGTTCTGGTATGATCACCAAAAATAAGATATAAAGGGATAGTGTCATTAACAATATAATTAGGTTCTTTATTACAATATCCAATAATTCCATTGTTAGTAGTATCAGCAGAATAAATAGGAGTTTTCCCATCTTCTGTTATATCCATTTTACTAAGTTTATTGGAAGTAGGTAAAATTTTAAATAAATCAGATATTTTATATTTTTTATATGAACCCCCATCTTTAATAAATTGTTCTTCTAATTTTTTTAAAGATGGGGGAACTATTTTCCCAACGAGTCACCATCCTCACTCATCAAAGTACTTACTTTCCAAGATAAATAATCTGCTACTGTTTTTCTAAAATCTTTTTCAGTTGGATTTGTATCAATTTTCTTGTGTTGTGAGAAAGTCCAATCATTTCCTTCCAATGTTATAGTATCTTCTATATATTCTTCTTCAGTATAATATTTAAGATATGATTTACCATATAATACTAAATTAACGATTTCATTATATCTTTCAATAGAGTAGTCTGTATTTTTAAGATTAACATCTTGCCCAGATTTTTTTCTATTTTGTCTTGTATATCCATCATTTGAGAAGTCTATAAATTTTACTAGTTGTTTTTCATTATGTGGAATACCCACATTAAATACATATATAGCAGTTTGAACGCCAGCCTTACCACAGAAGATATCTGCCATATGAATGCTAGCAAGTAAAGTATTATTCTCTAATAATCTTTTAGTATAAGGTAAACCGTTTCCACTTCCTGAATTTTCTTGAATTAAAATTGCGGCTTTACCATTTTTCATTCTTCCTAGAGCTTTTTCAACAAAGACAAAGCCTTTTCCAGGAGCAGAGTATGGTGGATTTAATAAAAATACATTAGCAGGGAATTCTTGCCCGTTTAAATCACCTTGCTCATAAGTTCCTTTGTATTCTTTTAAACTATCTTTATGAATGATGTTTGAAGAACCATCACCCATTAAAATCATATTTAGTACTGCTAATAAATATATATCAGAACGTTTTTCAATTCCTAATAATTGATGATACTTAATATTTGCAATTTTTTCTTTTAGTTCAGAAGGACTACTTATTCTTTCTTCGGCGTCTTTAATCATCATTTTCATAGATGAAATTAAGAATCCAGCAGAACCTGTTGCATAATCCCATACATAACTATCTTTATTTACTTCAGCAAGTCTTGCCATTAATTCTGTAACATATCTTGGAGTAAGTACAACATCATTTTTATCACTGTCTGGAATGTCTACCCAAGCATTTAGAACATTAAATAATTTACCAGTAAAATCTAAATGTTTAGCAGATGTAAATATTGGCATAATATCTTCTTTAACACTTGCATAAACACTTTTTAATTTACTTTCGCCATTAATTGGCTTCCATAAATCTGAATATATAAATACTCTTGATAAATCGTTAACTATCATATGCTTTTTTTCTTGTGGTAAATTTCTTTCGCTTAAGAATGATTCAATTTTATTTATAATAACATATCCATCATTTGACTTTTCTCCAGATTCTCCTTTTAAATCTACTATCTCAAGAGGAGATACTTTATTTTCAACACCTAAGCCAGCCATAATCATACCTGTAATTAATTCTACTCTTGAGCCCACAGATATTTTTAAATCATCTTGCATTTTTTGATTTAATTTTTTTAGTTTTATTTCTATATCATTTTCATATTCTTTTGATTTTGCTTCAATTTCTTCTGGAGTTAAATTTAATTGATTAACTTTATCTATAAAAGAATCTATATTTTCTGGTAGAAGGAAAGTTAAATCACTATACTCTTGAATTTCTTTTGGAATAGAAAAATTATCAGCAGAAACATAATAAACACCAATTTCTGTTTTAATTTCAGTTCCTTCATAATATCCATTTAAGCCAATTGCAATTACTTCTTTATAACTTTTAGTATTATCTATTATTGCATTAGCATAATGAATAGCACCATTAACAGCATACTTATTAATATTAGTATAATTAGGTTGACCATCTTTATTTTTATTGTCAATATCACCTTGATTATTTAATTTAATAAAACTGCCTTTAGTCCCTTTTACTTCAATCATAACTGGAATTTTTCTCATCCCTTTAGTTTCAATAAAAGTTTTAATATCTGGATAGTTTGCACCAGATCCACCATTTTTAGATGGGGCTGTTCTCAATGCATTTTCTATTTCATCATTTATCATTTCAGTTTTTGTAAAATACTTAATTTTACTTAATTGTTTTTTTCCTAAATCTTCAACTTGTTCTTCAATACTTTTCGTAGCCATTCTTACATCTCCTTATCAAATTATAATTACATTTTATATCAAGTAATAATTTGCAATATTATTATACTATAAATAGTATTTATTTTCAATAGTTCGACAGAAATCCATTAGAAAAAATCAAAATAAAAGAACAATATTTTTCATATCGTTCTTTTTGAAATTATATTTCTAAATTTTGCTTTATATCTATCATTATAAAATCTAGTTTATTAATACAATAATCATATTTTCTTTTATCTATATAACCATATTTATTTATAGATTCTATTATTGCTTCAAGTTTTAAATTAATATCTTTTATATCATTATTATGTTTTTCAAAAATGCTACCATCATATTTTTTAGGTTCATAGTTATTAATTATTTTCCTAATATAATCTGATTGATTAAGATTTAATTTTTTACATTTATCTAATAACAATTTATTTTCTTCTTTAGATAAATATAATGATTTTTCAACATTTCTTATTCTCATAAATTCTTCCTTTCGTTTATTTAAGGGTTTGGGATAATCCCAACCAGGAATTTAGTCGTGTAATGACAAATTCAGTGCTGGCTATTGCAAAAAATCTTCATTTTTGTTACCTTATTTTTCCATTTTTACTTTTTGAATATTGTCTAAAATGTTCCCTTATATTTCCAACTTCCTCAATTACAACTTCTTCCAGTAATTCATTATAATTTAAATCTGATTCAATCCAACTATCATATAGACTTTCTAAAATATTTGACTCTTTTAATAATGCTTTTGCTTCAACATTACTAAATTCCATTCCATATAATAAATCTTTTAATTCTTCTTTTGACACTTTCTCATAAGACCTCTCAATTATTACCTCTGGTCGTTCTTTTATTAATTCATCTAAAAACTCCTTATATTCTTTTTCAATTTTTATAATTACTTTTCCTTTTAATATTTCATTATTCATTTATATTCTATCTCTCCCTTCCACAATTTCTGTCTATTTTTTCTCCTTTTACTTCTTCCTTAACATCAAGTATTTCACTCTCAATTTTATTTAAATTTAATTCAATATTAATTTCATCTAACTTCTTTATATTTTGTTGTAATTCTTCTTCCTGCGGGAATACTTTTCCTATTTCTATTTTTGCATTTTCAAATTGTACTTTAATATTTTTTAATTCTTCATTTGTTTCATTAAGTTGATTTTTTATTCCATTTAAGGCATTTTCTATACGAGTAATATTTCCATAAATATCTGAGCCTAGCATAACACTATAAGTTAAGTTATTTTTTAGGTTAATTTTAAAAGTTTTAAATACAGGGTCAAAACTGAACTGCATTTCAAACCCTCTATATTCTCCAAAATCTAATGTCTTTGCCGTTTCCCATCTCTGTTTACATACATTTATAATCTTTTCTCCTGCTTCTTTTTTATCTATATAAGTTACTCCATCTATTATCATTTTATTAAAACCATCTTTTATCAAAGTTTCATTTTCTAATTGTTTTAAATCCATTTGCAAATAAGAACTTTTCATCTCAAGCCTTTTTATCTCATTAGGAAAAAACTTTATAACTTTATCTTGTAAATCATATTGCTGACTTAAAAAACTCTGTTTCAAAAGTTTTAACTTCGCTACTTGTGAATCAAGTTGTGTCTTTTTTATTATTAAAGGATTTCCTGCTGCTAATGCTTTTACTTCTGCATAAGAAAGAGTAGCCTCATCAATGTCATTTGCTGAACGGACTGGAGTTTTAGATGTCATTATTTGTGAGATGAATTTTTGTTTATTCTCAATTAATTGATATAAATACGAATCAAAAGTTCCTTCCGTTACATATCTATAAATATGAACTTCATCATTCTTATTTCCCTGTCTAATTATTCTACCATTTCTTTGAATTAAGTCTGCTGGTCGCCAAGGACAATCTAAATTATGAAGAGCAATCAGTCTATCCTGCACATTTGTTCCTGCCCCCATTTTCTGTGTGCTACCCAGTAAAATTCTAACATCTCCATTTCTTACTTTTGCATACAATTCTTTCTTTTTCAATTCATTATCAGCATTATGAATAAAAGCTATTTCTTCCTTTGGTATTCCCTTGTCTACTAACTTTTCTCTCATATCATCATATACATTAAACTTCCCATCCTTACTAGGCGTTGATAAATCACAAAACACTAATTGTGTTGATTTTTCTTTTTCTGTATCCTTCCATATCTTATAAATATTATTGCTACAAGTATCTATTTTAGTATGTTCTTCGTTTGGCAACATATCATTCATAAGTCTTTGGTCTAATGCTAATTTTCTTCCATCATTTGTTACTTTTAACATATTATCTTCCTCTGCATTTACATTTCTTTCTCTAATTTTTTCTGCCCTTTCTGCTAACCCCATAACCATTTGTTTTTGCAATTCAGTTGGTTTTACAACTTCATTGTGAAAAGTTGCAATAGGAACTGGTAAATTTAAAGTTTCTGATGTCTGTATATCTGCTACTTCTTTAAACATTGACATTAATTCGGGTAAATTATAAAATTTTGCAAACCTTGTTTTAGCCCTGTAACCAGTTCCTTCTGGACTTAATTCTATTGCTGTAATAGTTTCTCCAAAAGTACTTGCCCAAGCATCAAAGTGGTGTAAATTTCTCTTTTCTAATTCTCCGTATTGTAAATATCTTTGCATAGTATATAACTCTGTCATAGAATTGGCTATTGGAGTTCCCGTTGCAAATACTATTCCTTTTCCACCTGTTAATTCATCAAGATATCTACACTTCATATATAAATCCGAACTTTTTTGTGCCTCTGTTTGAGCAATTCCTCCAACATTCCTCATTTTTGTATATAGAAAAAGATTTTTATAATAATGTGCTTCATCAATAAATAGTTTATCCACTCCAAGTTCCTCAAAATTAATAACATTATCCTTTCTTGTCTGGTCATTTAATTTTTTTAATTTTTCTTCTAATTTCTTCTTGCTTTTTTCAAGTTGCTTTATAGAATATCTTTCTCCATGATTAGACTTTAAATTAGTTAATCCCTTTATTATTTCATTTATTTGTTTATTTATAATGTCTTTTTGTCTTTCAAAAGACATTGGTATTTTTTCAAATTGTGTATGACCCATAATAATAGCATCATAATCCCCTGTTGCAATTTTGCTACAAAATTTCTTTCTATTATTAGTTTGAAAATCTTTTTTTGTTGTAACAAGTATATTTGCTGAAGGATATAATTGTAGAAACTCTGATGAAAATTGCTCTACTATATGATTTGGAACAACTATTAAGGATTTATTACATAACCCTAACCTTTTAGACTCCATTGCAGAAGCCACCATTTCAAAAGTCTTCCCTGCTCCTACTTCATGTGCTAATAAAGTATTTCCACCATATAATACATGTGCAATTGCATTTAATTGATGTTTTCTCAATTTAATTTCAGGATTCATTCCACTTAATACTAAATTACTTCCATCGTACTGTCTTATCCTTATTGAATTAAATCTTTCATTATAAATTTTGCTTAATCGTTCTCTTCTATATGGATCTTTCCATATCCATTCCTTAAATTTATTTCTTATTTGTTCTTGCTTTTCCTGTGCTATTGCTGTTTCCTTTTTATTAAGCACCTGCAATTTTTTTCCGTTTTCATCAAGAGTATAATCAAAAATTCTTATATCCCTTAAATTTAAACTTTCCTCTATTATTTTGTACGCATTAGCCCTCTTTGTTCCATAACTACTATTCGCTCTAATATTTTGTATATCATAATTCTTCCCCTCTACATTCCATTCTGCAGTATAAGTTGAGTAATGAACTTTTATATTGGATTGCCTATAATATGGTGTTTCTAATAATTCAAATATAAAATCCCTTATATCTTTTGGCTCAATCCATGTTGCTCCAAGTTTTACATCTATCTCAGCAGGAGATAAATTCTTTGGCTGAACTTTTTCTAAATATTCAACATTTATACTATATTCAGGATTAGTACTAACTGCCATTTTAGCAATTTTCAATTTTTGTCTAACATCCCCACTTAAATATTCTTCTGCTATCACATATTCCTCGTCTTTTAAAGGCACTTTAAATATTTGTCCCTCTAATTCTCTAATAACCTCCTCTTTACTTTTTCCTGTAAGCCCTATCATAAAATTTAAATCTACCCTTGCTTTCTCTGACATTGATAAAATCAAAGCTTCTGTGGACGTTTCAACTTTTGTAATCACTATATTAGGTTTTATTGTTCTTTTAAAAAACATATCTGCTTTCCTTATAAACTCTCCATCTTTATTCAATATCTCTAATGAGCATAGCAAATAATAACTACTATCTTCAGAAAAAATATTTTTATTAGTTTTACTATTTATCCTTCCATATTTTTTATAAAAGACATCATATAAATTGTTTAGTTTTTTTTGTTCCTCTTTTATCTCACTATCTGGGTAATTCTCTGTTTGTAACATTATTAGATATCTAACACTATCTCTTATCTTTATCATTTGATTAATTCTTTCCATTGTTGCAGGTGGAAATTTTTTCTTGTACATTCTACTATTTTCCCTAAAATATATTTCTTCTTTTACAATAACATACGAATAATTTCTAACCTTATAATCAGCAGGGATTGATTCGGTTATATCATCTTCAATATTATCTATTTCATTTTCTACAATCTGCCCTTTAATACGATTTATTACCATTAACAAATCGTTATCAATATTACTTCCTTGAATTGCCTTACAGGTTGATTTCATCCCAAACTGACTTGTTTCCATTATCATCTTTCCTAAAATCATATGAGGATTTTGAATAAAATAATTATTAATCCTTATTCCGTTATTGTCATATCCTAAACCAACCCAATCAGGTTCAATGTCTAAAATTTTCTCCCTCTTCTGTAAAAAAATAATATCCGATGTTACCTCTGTTCCAGCATTACTTTTAAATACATTATCAGGTAACCTTATTGCACCTAATAATTCTGCTCTTTGTGCTATATATTTTCTTATGCTACTGTTTTCTTTATCTAAAGTACCCTTTGATGTTATAAAAGCAATTATTCCACCACTCCTAACTTTATCAAGTGTTTTTGCAAAGAAATAGTCGTGTATTAAAAAATTATTCTTATCATATCTTTTATCTGTTAATTTAAAATCTCCAAAAGGAATATTTCCTACTGCAACATCAAATAGTGCATCTGGAAGATTAACATCTTCATAACCATTTATTGCTATGTTTGATTTTTGATATAATTGTCTAGCAATCCTACCACTTATACTATCAATTTCCACTCCATAAATTTTACATTCCTCTAATTCCTTTGGCAACATACCTATGAAATTACCTACCCCACATGAAGGTTCTATTACAACGCTATTCTTAATACAACAAATCTTTTAGAGTGAACAGGATTTATTATATTTAATAGAAAAAGAATTGTAGGTGATTAGGATTTAAAGGCAAAAAAAAAGAGCCTTTCGACTCTCATAATCTATTCTATAAATTGTAATTTGTAGGGATGATTATAATATAAAAAAATTATAGGTTTTTTAGAAGTTATTTATATCCTTATATAATAATCATCAACATATATTTAATCAATCGATTTAATAGTCTCCATTTTTCACTATTAAAAAAATACTATTATTTATAGCAATATTTTTTAAATTTCTAAATTTATTAATTCACAAATATCCTTAATTTTTTTATAAAATTTATCGCATTTTCCAAATCCATACTCTGCCCAAATAAAAGGTAATCCATTTTTCTTTGCAGATTCAAAATCTTTTACAGTATCTCCAACATATACAGATTTCAAAATATTATTTCTTTCTAATACTATCTTAATATTTTTTTCTTTACTAAAACCTGTGTTTCCTGAACATTCATAATCTCTAAAATATTTTTCAATATCATAATGCTTTAAAAATGCTTCTATATATCCTGATTGACAATTACTTACAATATACAAATCATAATTTAATGATAATTTTTTTATAGTTTCTAATGTATTTTTATATATATGACCTCCATTTTTTATCAAATATTCGTTTTCTTTTTCTTGACATTTTGTAATAAATTCATTTCCTTCGCTATTATTTCCTTTAAATAAGTATTCAATTATTTCATTTTTAGTATATCCCATTATTTTCTTGATTGTATCTTCATCAACTTTGATATTATAATTTTGAGCAACAACTTTCCATATTTGTTCAACCTCTTTTGATGTATTCCATAGTGTACCATCTAAATCAAATATTATAGCCTTTTTCAACTTTTATTTTCTCCTTTACTAGACTTGTTCTTATCATTTCCAAGTTACCTATAATCTTATATTTTCCCATTGTTGCAGGGATTATAAATGTATCTCCCTTATTTAATATATACTCATTATTTGAATCATATATTTTACCACTTCCCTTGATAACATTCATTATTAATAAAGTATTTATATTACTACTAGACTCAAATTTATCTTTTACAACAATTTTTTTAACATCAAAAAATTTATTTTTTATTATTCTACTGGTTCCTTTAGAACTATTTGATTGATATTTTTTTGCCTTCTTAGAAAATTTTATATTTTCAATAGCCTTTTCTATGTGTAATTCTCTACTTTTACCATATTTATCAACTCTATTCCAATCAAATAATCTATATGTAATATTACTATTTTGTTGAATTTCTAGTATTAGTACATTTTTTAATATTGAATGTATTGTACCTGCAGGAATATATATATAATCTCCTTCATTAATATCTAAGTAATTTAATTGGTCTGTTATTTGATTATCTTTTAATAATTTTATAAATTCTTTCTTTTTTAGATTATTATTGAAGCCTACTATAACTTGTGATTTTTTTGAACTTTCAACTACATACCATAATTCATTTTTTTCATTGATAATATCACTTGGGGGTACTTGGATAGATAAATTCTCTTCTGCGTCTATAAATTTTATTATGATTGGAAAATCTTTTCTATTAATACAGTATCTTCCAAATATTTTTTCTTTTAAATAGATATTTTGAAAAAGTTCAAATAAAGTTTTTCCTTTAAATTCTCCATTTTTAACTTTAACTGTTTCATCTTTATTTACTATAATTTCAATGCTTTCTGCAATATTCCTTTTTTTATTTCTTTTATTATATTCTTTTTCTAATCTAGTTCCACCCCATATATATTCTTTATATATGGGGTCAACAAATATCACTTCCATATTTTGCCCCTTCTATTATTTATTGGCATTCAAATATTTTAAGCAATCCTCAAAGAAAGCTTTATGGCTTTCGGAAAAATTTTCTTGTTGTATCATTTCTTGTATTTCATCTATTGTTGCCCATTTTACATCTTCAACTTCTTCTTTTTGAATTTTTATTTCATTTATATCTATATCTTCTTTCAAATAATAAATATCGACAAAATCGTCTTCTGTTTTAATTGTTTTAAACAATTTCACATTTTCTTCTACTATATTTATACCTAGTTCTTCTTTAATTTCAGTTATAATCCCTTGCTTGCTTGTTTCTCCTGATATAGGGTGTCCTCCTGTAGTAGCCCACTTTCCATCTTTCTTTTTTACTCTTTTTTGAAGTAAAAATTCATTTTTATTATTTTGTATAAAAACTACTACTGTAATATAATAACGTCCTTTGGGCACATCTTGTCCTTTATAAATCTTTTCACCTGTTAGTTGTTTATTTTCATCATATAAATCTCTTAACTCCATTTTTACCTCCTTGTAATTTATTATTTTATCATATTGATATATGAATTTACAAATGTATTTATATCATACTGTCTTTGCCATTCTTTAGGTGGTATTTGTCTTTCTATACATTCTTTATTTTTTATAGTTTCTAATATTTTATTTTTTAATTCTTCGCCATTATTCTTAAATATATAATTATAATTGTTTTCTTTTGCTAATTCATTAAATGTTGGTATATCATTTAATATTGTATATATTCCCAACGATAGTGATTCTAATGCAGAATATCCAAAGCTTTCTGATTTACTTGGTAATACACATATATCTGCAATCTTATACGCTTCTGACATATAATCAAATCTTATTATTTTTATAGTTATATTGTTTTCACTTGCTTGTGTTTTTAATGAATCCAGAAATTTTTCATACTGTTTATCTAATCCAGTATATATAATTTCAATTTTTACTTTTTCATCATCCTCCATTAAACAACAAGCGTCAAGCAATAATTGTGGTTGTTTTTGATTTGGTTCTAACCTTTGTGGAACGATTATTTTAATTTTTTTCTTATCTATACTATATTGTTCACAAATTTCTTCATTAGTTTTTTCTGTTTTTAATCTTTCTTTATCTATCGCGTGAGGAATGAAATTTATTTTACATTCAGTCAATTTACTATATTCATTAGCATAGAATTTTGATGGTGCTACAAATATTGTTTTATCATCATCTTTGTATTTTTTCATTATATTAATTAATTTTTCAAAAGATTTTTCTCCCCAAGCAAGAATATATTCAAATGGATTTGTATGTATTGTGAATATCCTTTTTTTGTTCTTCCAAGCTTCTAAAAATAATAAGGAATTTAATTGTATAAAATCATATTTTTCCATATTAATCTTATTTTCGAGTTTTTTTGCTAAATTTAAATATGATATATCTGTTTCAAAATTTCCAAAAGCTTCTTGTACTATATATTCATCTGCTTCTCCTTCTATATTAAACAAATCTATATTTATATAATTTACCCCATCTTCTTTATGTGTATTTCCCGAAAACATATATACATCAACTTCATTTCCGTTATCTACAAAAGCTTTTGCAAGATCCATTACAAATCTTTCAGTACCACCAACTGCTTTTTTAGATATCGCCCAAGTATTTACTATCGCTATTTTCATCTTTTTCAACCTCATCTCTTTTAATTTGATTTTCTTTTTGTATTAATTGTCTTTTACATTTTTTTGTATCTACTTTTATTCTATCTTTTAAAGTCTTTTCTTCTTTCTTTAAATTATATGAATTTTGAATAATATTTAGGTAATGTTCATTAGAGTTTCTATCAGAATATTCATAAGCTCTTTCACTTAACTTTATATAAGTTTCTTTATCAATAGTTAATTTTTTTGCTTTTTCTCCTCCTGGTACAACTATACCAATTCCATATTTTTTTACTTCTTGTGAAAAATCTATAACATCTGATATTATTACAGGTTTTCCTCTTACTAATCCATCTATTAACGAATTTGGTACATCTTTTACTATTCTTTTCTGTGGTACAAATGCAACAAAATCTGAATCATCAAATAATTGTGTCAAAGTTTGAATATTATTATGTATTTCTAATAATTTAACGCTATCATATACTCCCTTTTCTTTTGCAATTGCATTAAAGTTCTTTGTATCATTATCTCTTAATGGAATTGTTAAAGTATAATTTGGATTTTCTTTTAATAATTCTAACAAATATTCTAATCCTCTTTCTCTTATCGCATTTCCTTCTTTGTTATTCCAACTGGCAAATAATATATTTACATTATCAGGATTATATTCTTTATTACTTTTCTTTCGTTCAATTTTTGATGGTGTTGGTGTAACCTCAATCTTTTTTTCATCAATTCCATACTCAACTAATAATTGTTTATGTTGTGGTAATTCAACAAAAACCTTTTTCAAATTTTTATATTTTTTTAAATGTCTTGAATACTTTTTTGTTGGTCTTCTATACATTGATATATATAACGGATTTCCTGTTCTATTAAATAAAAACATCTTCCATAAACACGGTTCTTCTTCAAAAACGTGAACTCTTTCTCTTTTTGCTTTATATGTTTCCTTTATTGCTTTAAAAATATATTTTATTGGCGAATACACATAAATATTATCTTTTATATCTTCTTTTTGCATAGCTTGTTGTCCCATAAATCTTGTTGCCGAAATAATTTTAGCATTATTTGCTTTTGAAATCAATTCCATCTGATTTGATACAGCTTCTTTATATCTTACAAAAAAATCATTAATTACTAACATAATTCTATTTCTCCATCTATTATACTATATAATTCTTTCAAAATTTTTTGTTTTTCTTCAATTTTATTTTCGTATCTATTTACTATACTATAACGACCTTCTCTTGATTTTAAATCCATAAAACTTTTTTCAATTATCTCTTTATTTAATCCATATTTATCAGCTTTTTCAAAAATATTTAATTTTTTTATAACTTTTACTATTTCTGAAATATCTCTATTTTGCATTAATCCCATAATCAAAATCCCAATAGAAACAGACATTCCGTGTGGTACATTTATTCTTCTTTCTATTTCTTTTGCCATTATATGTTCTGATCCACTTTCTGGTCTTCCTGTCCCATATAAATTAGTTATATATCCTGCTATACCAATAAATTCAAATAATTTAATATTATTTTTTACTATATCTTCAAATCTATTGCTGTTTACGAATTTGACAACATCTTGTAATAATTTCTCTGCCATATTATATATATTGTAATCAATTTTTTCGTTTATATCTTTTTGAGCTACTTTCCAGTCATACAGAGCTGTATATATTGAAAAGACATCAGCTAGTCCATATATATTTTCTTCTTTTGATAAATTCAATAGTTTATCATCAATTATTATTGTTTCGGGAATTTTAGCTTCCAAAGTTACTTTTTTATTTTCTTTTATTAATGCAACTTTATTTGTTGCATAAGAATTTGTTGATAACATTGTTGGAATACAAGTGAAATTAATATTTAATTTATATGCTATATATTTTCCAATATCAATTGTACTTCCTCCACCATAACTTACAACTGTTATTATGTTTTTATTTTCTTTAATAAATTTTTCTATTTTATCAATATTCTTTGTAATATCGTGCCAATTAACCATTAAGCATTGGTTATTATCTATATTATTTTTTTCAATTGATGTTGGCGAATATATGACTAATTCATTCTGTTTTAAATTCTCAATATATTTTTTACTATTATATTTTTGAACAACCTCCATAAAATTATTGGTTTTCATTATCTTTCTCCTTATAAATATTTTTCTAGTTTTTTATTTTCTTGTATCTTCTTCATTAAATTTGGTAACTTTGTCATCTTTTCTTGCTCTGCAATAAGCAACACATTATTGCTTTTTACTATATTCAAGCCTTTTGTTCCCACAATTGCAATCATTGTATTATCATCATCATTATATATATTACACTGTTCTACATCTTCTAACGCAGAATTACCTATTACAGTATTATCGTTTTGGTCTTTTTCTTGAATTTTAAAGAAATCATTAATACTACCTATGTCAAGCCACTCAAATTCTCCTTTTATCATTTTTATATTACTTGCCTTTTCAAGTATTCCTTTATCAATAGAAACAGATTCAACTTTTTGGTATACATCTTTCAAAATATTTGTATTATTTTGAAAACTATTTATTATCTCGTCTTTATATCTATATATTTGTGGTAAAAATTTTTGAAAATTATTTAATATAGTAGAAATTTTCCATATAAACATTCCACTATTCCAATAATACTTTCCACTTTCTAAATATTCTTGTGCCTTTTTATATACTGGTTTTTCTTTAAATTCTTCTACAATATTACATTTTAGTTTATCTTCATAATTATATTTAATATATCCAAAACCAGTTGCAGGATATGTAGGCTTTATTCCTATTGTGACCAAATTTTCATCTATAGTCGCCAAATTGATTCCTTCTTCAATATTTTTTAGCAGTTTTTCTGGTTGATTTATATAATGATCAGAAGATAAAATTGTCATTGCTCCATTTCCTTTTTGGTTTAATATTTTAATAGAAGCATAAAAAATACACATTGCTGTACTTTTAGACATAGGCTCGTAAATAATATTTTCTCTAGGTATTCTATAATCTACATATCTTTCAGCAAGTTCCTTTTGTTCTATACTTGTTATTACAAAAATATTATCATACTTAAATAGATTTTCTATTCTTTTTATAGTTTCATTTATCATTATATTATCAGAATATAAATTCAAATATTGTTTTGGCTTGTTAGTTTTACTAATAGGCCATAAACGACTTCCTTTTCCTCCTGCTAATATCAAAGCATATTTCTTTTCATTATTATCTTTCATTATTATCCTCTTTCAACTCTTTTAAAAAACTAACATAAGATTTACTTGATTTCTTATTTTTTCCTTTAATTATAGCTTTATAACCTCTCCTAACATAATCTTTTATTGTATATTCTTCATAGTTGTTTATTGTATCTAATGTTCTTTTGGATTCCTCAATATTATCAGAAATATGTATTAAATTATCAAAAAAATAACCATCTATTTTAGAAGCATATTCAGCTCTAATTTTTTGTTTTACCTTTCTTGCTTCAATACATTGAATTTTTCCATCTTCGCTCTTTTGGTATGTTGGATTATCTACCTTAAAAACAAATACCACAATTTTTTTATTATCAGTATTCATATTTTTAATTTTGTCATATATATATCCACCCTCGTAAGCCTCTTCATCTCCTTTATAGCAATCTAATACAAATTGTTCGTATTTTTTTCCTAAATCCAATACTTTTACTTGTATAACATCTTCCATAATAGCTATTTTTAGCATCATTTCTCTAGCATATTTGTTTCCCATATTCCACAATATTCCAACAGGATATTCACTATCATAATTTTTTATTACTTGCATAGCTTCTCACTTTCTTAATTTTAAATAATATTGTATCATTTTATTGTAGTTTTGTCAATTTTTTCCTGTATAACTTTATTCTTAAAAATAACATTATGTTATATATTTTCTATGCGAATTTTTCACATTATTTTGATTTACCATCGCATATTCCATTGTTGTATCTATTTTTATGTGTCCTAATAATTTTTGTACTTGTTCTATTGGCATACCTTTATCAATTGCCATAGTTGCCATCGTTCTTCTAAATTTATGTGGATGCACTTTATTTATATTAGCATCTTTTCCTGTTTGTGTCAAGTAAAAGTGGGCATTTTTTTTATTTTTTTTTCTAACCCAATAT
>JAUNSP010000032.1 GCA_030539155.1 Clostridia bacterium | reverse complement strand
TTGGTGACCCGTACGGGAATCGAACCCATGTCTCCGCCGTGAAAGGGCGATGTCTTAACCGCTTGACCAACGGGCCTTTTTTAAAACATTTTAGAGTTTAACTTGAAATTAATTAAATTAAACTCTAAATCTTGTTACCTTGGTGAGCCATCCGCGATTCGAACGCGGGACAACTTGATTAAAAGTCAAGTGCTCTACCACCTGAGCTAATGACCCAAGTAATTAGTGCAAAGAGTTCTTCTTCGCGACTACCTCTATATAATACTACATTTTTTTTGTTTTGTCAACATTATTTTACTTTTTTAGTAAAAAAATTTCAATATTCTTTACTTTATTATTTCTAAGCACTTGCAAGTTCACTTTTTCTCCAACTTTTTTTGTATATATATATTCTCTTAACTCACACATCTTCTTTATTTTTTTATCATCTATTTGTATTATTATATCACCTTTTTCTAAACCGGATTTATATGCAGCTGAATTTACTTTAACTTGTTCAACATATATGCCTTCTTCAAAATTAATATTTGCATTTATATATGGTATTATATTCTTATCATATGCAAATATTCCTATCCCTGCCTCTTCAAAATCCCCCTCTTGTAGAAATGTATTTATTATGGGTTTTACAATGTTTATTGGTATTGCAAAACCTATTGATTCTGCTGAAGTTATCTTTACGCTATTTATGCCTACTACTTTCCCTTCAATATCTATGAGTGGTCCTCCACTATTTCCAGGGTTTATTGTTGCATCCGTTTGAATTAAGTTACTCATGAATACTTCCCTTTCATTTTCCGTCAATTTTACTACTCTATCCAGCGCACTTATTATTCCAGATGTTACAGTCCTTTGAAATTCATAACCTATAGGATTTCCAATAGCATACACTGTTTCACCTACTTTTAATACTTCTGAATTTCCTAGTTCAATAACTGGTAACTTATTCTTCATTATTTTTACTATTGCTAAATCTATTTCCTCATCTGCCCAAACAACACTCCCATTACAAGTTTCCCCTGTATCTAAAGTTACATAGCAATTTGCATATTTCTTACCTGACACATGTTCATTTGTTAGAATGTACCCGTTTTCTGTAACTATCATACCTGTTCCAAGACCTAAATCCCCAGTCCCATTATATGAAAAAATATTATTTCCCATTTCCTTTATTTTTGATATTCCTACAACTGATGAATTTACCTTATCAATTACATCCGTAATCTTTACATCATTTTCCTCTAAACTTTCTACTGACGCTGACAGTTTTTCAGTTACAATACTTTCCCTTTTATATGGTTCAATTCTTGTATACATTTTAAGAAGCATATACAAAGAAAATAATACTATAAAAACAAGCATCATTACTATAATATTTTTCTTTGTTTTTTTCTTTTTATATGTGTACACTAATATCACCTCTTCTTTATTTTAAACTATTTTATTTTTTTTAATCATTTTGTTTCATTTTTTCATTTTTTATTGTATAATAAATATGAAAATAAAACTGGAGGGAAATTTTTTATGAAGAATATTTATGATATAACAAACGCACAAAATTCTATATGGCTGATAGAACAATTTTATAAAAATAGTTCTATTAATAATGTTTGCCTATCAACTATAATTAATGAAAAAATTGATTTTAGAAAACTAACAGATGCGATAAATATTTTTTCAAAACTAAACGATGCCTCTAGAATTAAATTAACTTTAGACAAAAAAAATAATATAAAGCAGTATTTTGAAGTTCCAAAACATTTTGACATAGAAATATATAATATATCTAATAAGGATGCCTTAAAAAAATTAGAAGATTCTTTCGTAAGAGAACCTTTTAATCTTTTTGATGAACTACTTTTTAGATTTAAATTCTTTAGATTTCCAAATGGAACTGGTGGATTTATTGTAAATGCACATCACATTATTGCCGATGGTTTCAGCGGAAAATTTGTTGTAGACAGTATCATTGATATTTACCATAAACTTTTAAATGATATAGAGATTGATATTACTTCTTTCAATTCTTTTATAGATGTTATAGAATCTGAAAATCAATATTTATCTAGTAATCGATTTCAAAAGGATAAAAAATTTTGGGAGGAAACTTTTTTATCAATTCCCGAAATTGCAACTATCCCTAGTATTTTTTCTGCATCCAACAACCCTATAGCTGCAAGAAAAAGTTTTCGTATTGATGATGAAACGATGAAACTAATTTTGGATTTTTGTGAAAAAAATTCTGTATCTTTGTTTAATTTTATCATGTCAATTTTTGCAATATACATTGGAAGAATTTCTCTTCTAGATGAATTTGTTATTGGAACTCCCGTTCTGAATAGAGGCTCTTTCAAAGAAAAAAACACTATGGGTATGTTTATTAATATTTTACCAGTAAAATTTAACCTTGTTAATACCGATTTTTTAACGTTTGTAAAAAATAACAGTTTGAATATTCTTCACTGTTTTAAACATAGTAAATATCCATATCATAAAATTTTAGATTATTCTCACTCTAAAAATAATTCATTGTCTAATTTGTATGATATTTTAATTTCATATCAAAATGCTAAAATGGATAATTTAAAAGCAGATTATCAATCAAATTGGATTTTTAATGGTAATACATCAAATTCTTTGGAAATACATATTTCTGATATGAATAATATTGGTAATTTAACTATTATGTATGATTACCGTATAGAGAAATATACGCAAGTTGAAATCGAAAATATGCACCAAAGAATATGCTTTATGATAAGGCAAATTGTTACGAATCCTAATCTAAAAATAAATGAATTACCTATTGTTACTCCCAAAGAGAGTACTGATATTTTGGAGATAAATAAAACTACTTTTGATTATGATAAAAACAAAACTTTTATTGATTATTTCAAGGAGCAGGTTAAAAGAAATCCTTCAAAAACTGCGTTGATTTTTGAGAATAAAAAGTTATCTTTCTTAGAGCTAGATAACTTATCTGATAAGGTTGCCTCTCATTTAATATCAATAGGAGTAGAAAAAAATACTTTTGTAGGCATTATGATGAATCGATGCCTAGAAATGATAATTGGGATTCTTGGAATTTTAAAAAGTGGCTCGTGTTACCTCCCTATTGATCCAACTTATCCAAAGGGACGCATCGATTATATACTAAGAGATAGTAATACAAAAATAATATTAGGTAAAAAAACTAAAAACCAAAAATATGATTGTATAGATATTTCTCTAAATAATGATCTTTATAAAAATAATTGTAATATAATTAAAGTAGATTACATGCCAGACGATTTGATATATTTGATATATACATCAGGTTCCACCGGAAATCCCAAGGGTGTTAAAGTTAAGAATAGTAATATTACTAACTTCATCGAAAGTACTAATAGAATTTTTAACTTCTCTGGTAAAACTATTGTATCACTAACAACTATTTGTTTTGATATTTTTGGTTTAGAATTATTCTGTTCCTTGTCTAATGGTTCAACATTAGTTCTTGCAAACGAGGAAGAACAATTAAATCAAAATAAGTTTAATAGCCTATGTCTCAGAAACGGTGTAAATATTATCCAAACTACACCTTCTCGAGTTCATGCATTAATCAAAGACCCTAATTACTGTGACTATTTAAAAAATATTACTGATTTATTAATAGGCGGTGAAAATTTTCCTATTAACCTGTTACAAGATTTAAGAAAAAAATGCAATTCGAAAATTTATAATATGTACGGTCCTACGGAAACAACTATTTGGTCAACCTTTAAAGATTTGACTAATGAGGATTATATTAGCATTGGTTCTCCTATTGGCAACACATCTTGCTTTGTACTGGATAAGAATTTTAATTTACTACCATACAATACCCCAGGATATTTATATATCTCTGGTGATGGGGTTTCAGCAGGATACTTGGACTCTACTGAAAATGATAATTTTATTAATCATAATGGTACTAAATTATACAATACAAATGATTTAGTTTATCTAGATTATTCTAATAATATAAATTATTTGTATAGGGATGATAATCAAATTAAGTTAAATGGATATAGAATCGATTTATCAGAAATTGAAAACAAAATGCTTCTTATTGATAGTATCACTGATGCTAGCGTAGTTTACAATAAAACATTAATTTGTTATTACGTATCACCTGAACCTTTTAGTGTAGATGAATTAATTGAACACTTACTTAATTATTTGCCAAATTATATGTTGCCAAGTCATTTTTTCAATTTAGAAAGATTACCTCTAACACCTAGTGGAAAAGTAAATAAATTAGAGTTGTCAAAATTAAATGTAAATAATGATGAAATTGAATTGGCTTCTACCCATACAGAAAAAATACTTTCGAAGATTATTTCTACGGTTCTAAACAAGAAAAATTTAGACATTAATTTACCATTTTCAACTATTGGACTAGATTCCCTTGGAATAATTGAAGTTCAAACTAGATTGATACAAAACAATATTGTATTAAACACTCAAGATTTTTACAAATATCCTTCAATAAAACAGTTGGCTGGAAAAATTGATTTAAAATCATCTTCGATTAATACTAATTTAAAGGATATTCCTGATGAATTCAAACACAAAAAAATTAAACACGATAATTTCGATTTAAGCCAAAATATTCTAGGCGATGTGTTTTTAACTGGTGCAAATGGCTTTCTAGGTGTTCACGTTCTTAATGAACTTTTAACTTCTTTAAGAAACACTTCTATATATTGCTTAGTAAGAGGTGAAACATATGATGCATCTGTAGAAAAATTACGAACATCTTTTAAATTTTATTTTAATAAAGATATTTCTCATTATATAAATAAACGTGTATTTATTTTAAATGGTTCTATATCAGAAGATAATCTTGGTCTATCTCCTTCTGATTATAACTTAGTATCAGAAAAAGTTTCAACCATTATACACACTGCTGCAAACGTGAAACACTACGGAGATTCGAAAATTTTTGAAAAAACTAATATATTTGGTACAAATCAGATAGCGAACTTTGCCTATAAATTTTCGAAAAGATTAATACATATATCTTCTATTAGTATTTCTGGGAATTATCTATTAAAAGAAAATAAAAGAAATGTTGACTTTTCTGAGAACAATTTATATATAGGTCAACAATTCTCAGATAATGTATATGTTAACAGTAAACTATCTGCAGAAAATATTATTTTAGATTATATGAAAAAAGGGCTCACAGCAGAAATTTTAAGGATAGGTATTTTATCAGGAAGATATTCCGATGGAGTTTTTCAGAAAAACATTTCAGAAAATGCTTTTTACAATAGATTAAAAACACTATGTGTACTTTCTAAAGTGCCAGAAAATATTTTAAACCAACACATAGAATTTACACCCGTTGATTTTTGTGCAAAGGCTATTGTATTATTAAGTAAAAACTCTATTGCAAATAATAAGGTTTTCCATTTATATAATCAAAATCTCTATAAAATTGAAGATTTTATACATATTTTAGGTTCGTTTAATGTTAATATTGAAACTATTTCAAAGGAAGAATTTAATAGTTACATAAGATCAAATCCTGGCAAATTAAATTCAATTATTAACGATTTAACCATAGATGATAATAATTTGTTTGATTTAGATTATAGTTCAACTGTGAACATAAAATCTGATTATACCCAAGAGATTTTAAAACTTCTTGAATTTAAATGGCCGATCTTGACTACATCTTACATAAAAAAAATCATTGAGAAAGGAGGATTTATATGCTTTCAAAATTAAAAAATAAATTAAGAAATACACCTAGCTTGCGTATCTCTTTTAGATATTGTTTAATATTTATGATTTTTATATTAATTGCTTATATAATTATTCCTATTTTGCTTAATTACGGACCAGGAAGTATTAATACGAAATTTGACATTGAAATGTCATATATATCTTATAGAACTCAATTTATAATAATTAGTAGTAGTATTTTAATTATACTATGTACCATTATTCATTTTTTGCTTAAAGATATTGATGAATGGTATGTACAGAGAAATAACCCTAAGTATAAAGATTCAAATTTTATTAATAAAATAAGAAAAAAATGTTTTAACCTACCTTATTTATTATTTGTTTTTGAACTAATAATTCCTATTTTGTTAACAACGCTATTCCTCCTTTTAACAGGAAGTCATGATACAATTATGATTACAAAAATTCTGATTTTTATATTTTCCTTTCTATTACTGCTTGATGTATATTCCTTTGTTTTTGTTGAAGATATATATGCAGAAATATTAAAAGAAACTTACACGAAAAATACCCATATTGGTTTTAGGGTAAATATCACTATTAAATTCTTTATGCAAATCTTACCAATTTGTATAACCTGTTTATTAGTAACCTCCCTTATTGGCTATTCACGTGTAGTAAAAGAAAAAGAGGATATTTATTTTTCAGTTTATAATAATGAATTATTAAATACGTTTGAAAATTTTAGTGGAAATTATGATGAAATATGTTCTAAATTAAACTCTATCTATTTATACGAAACTGATCATTCAAGATTTATTATTACCCCAAGTGGTAAAATAACCACCCTTGATGGTCCAGAGGCAAATAATTTTATTTTAG
Organism: Clostridia bacterium; assembly: GCA_030539155.1. Classification (GTDB taxonomy): domain Bacteria; phylum Bacillota; class Clostridia; order TANB77; family CAG-508; genus JAUNSP01. Next base: position 9,400 of record JAUNSP010000032.1, on the reverse strand, counting down.
AATATACTTCAAAGATTTCTGAAGATAATAATGGCCGAACCTATGACAGTTATGGTGTTGATAGACAAGGTGCAACTTTAAAAATATCTACCTCATCCCGGTGATTATTTTGTTGGAATTTTATATAATATCTCATCCTATGAAACTTTTGTATTTTTAATTTATACTTTTGTTATTTTATTATTATTAACTTGTATTGTTTTATATTTATTTATAAATTCCCTTGCTAAAAAACTAAGTTCTATAACAGAGAATTTCAATAGAATTTCTAAAAACAAATTAAGTAATAAAGAGCTTCCTATAACATCTAATGATGAAATTGGAGATTTAATCCATTCTTTTAATAAAATACAGGTACTCAATAATTCAAACTTAATTAAAATACGAAACAATCAAGATAAACTTATGGAGAAAGAGAGATTGTCTTCATTGGGTGAACTTATAGGAGGTATAGCTCACAACCTTAAAACCCCTATAATGTCGATTGCAGGGGCATCCGAAGGTTTAAAAGATTTAGTGCTTGAATATAATTCTTCTATTGAAGATTCCTCTGTTACATATGTAGACCACCACGAAATTGCAAAGGATATGGCGGATTTAATCTCAAAGATTAATTCTTATACGGAATATATGTCAGATATTATCACAGCCGTAAAGGGTCAAGCTGTTACTTTTAATGAAAGTGATGTTTCAGAATTTACTATTGATGAATTAATAAAAAGAATTAATATACTTATGAATCACGAATTAAAAAAATCACAGGCAAATTTAAATATTTCCTCTTCAATTAATTCCTCTATTCATATCCGCGGAAATATTAATAGTTTAATCCAAGTTATTAATAATATGATTTTAAATTCTATTCAGGCATATTCTAATTCAATAAGTAAAGAAATTAATTTAAAAATTTCTAAAAAAGATAATAAATTAAATATTAGTATTGAAGATTTTGCAGGTGGATTGCCTGACGAGGTATCAAAAAAATTATTTAAAAAAATGATTACCACAAAAGGGAAAAATGGTACAGGAATTGGACTATTTATGTCTTACTCAAATATTAAGGCCCAATTCAATGGAGATATTACCTTTAAGAGTAAAAAAGGAAAAGGAACTACTTTTTACATAAGTATTCCTATATAGAAATGGACGGTGTTTTTAATGAGAAAAAATATGAAAACAAATCAAAATTTAAATTATAATATTGTTGCGGTAGATGATGAAATTGGTATTTTAGATTCTCTATCGATTGTTTTAAAAAAAGCTGGATATAATTTTACGGGTTTTACAAATCCCGTAGAAGCTATCGAGCATATTAAAGATGGACATTTTGATTTATTAATCTTAGACTATATGATGACTCCTCTTCATGGAGATCAAGTAGTTGAAGAAATCCGTAAGTTTAACAAGGATTTATATATCCTTCTTTTAACTGGACATAGAGATTTAGTTCCTCCTATTGAAACTGTTAAAAGATTAGATATTCAAGGTTATTGCGAAAAGAGCGATAAATTTGACCAACTTCTGCTATTAATTGAATCAGGAATAAAATCTATAGCACAGGTTCAGACTATAAAAAAGATTAATACCGAACTTACTGAAACATATAATAAATTAGAAAGAGCATATCTAGAAAGCGTAGAAACCCTTAGGCTTACCGTTGAAGCAAAAGATCCTTATACTAAAGGACATTCTGATAGAGTTTCTAAACTTTCAATACTTCTTGGGAATAAGATAGATCTACCAAAAGAAGATTTAAAAATCCTCTCTGTTGGTTCATTATTCCATGATATTGGAAAAATAGGCATATCAGATAATGTTTTATTAAAACCAACTAGATTATCAGATGAGGAATTTGAAGAGATAAAAAAACATCCTTCTATTGGTGTTAATATCCTAAACAACTCTACTATGTTTAAAGATTGCTTACCATTAATTAAACATCATCACGAAAAATATAATGGTACAGGTTATCCTGATGGTTTAAAAGGTGAAAATATCCCGTTTTTGGCAAGGTTAGTTGCTGTTGTAGATACCTTTGATGCAATGTCATCTTCAAGACCATATAGAGATGCTCTCTCATTACAAATTGCAAAATCAGAATTAGAAAAATGTATCAATACACAATTAGACCCTACCCTAGTTACAGAATTCTTGGATATACTAAATAATAACTACGAAGAAGTCTTAAAAATATACCAAGCATACTAGAAAACTTTCCTATTATAGAAAAAAACGATGCTTTAAACATCGTTTTTTACTATGTATTTTTAATATTATTTTGTTTCTTCGCCCGTTCCAATAATACCAAATATTAATGTTGCTATTTGAGTACTTGCCATAACTACGACAATACCAACTACTAATGGTAGTAAAGATTTCTTATATTCAGCCTTCTCTTCCACACTTCCTAACATATATTTGATACCCAAGAATGTTAAAATAATAACACCTGCTATAACTGCAATATTTCTTATTAATCCTACTACTCTACCTGCAACACTCTTCATTCCTTTTGTGTCGTCATCACTACCATAATTTGCCGTTATACTATTTGGTGAAATAGGTCCTGCAAATACTGTTGAAAATATTGTTGTTAATAATATAACAACCATTAACAATGAAAATATTTTTACTAGATTTTTATTCATATAAATTCCCTCCTTTTATTCTCTATATAATTTTATATTTGATTTCTCCTTAATAAATATTTTAAGAAGAATATTAAAAACTTTTTTCTATAGCGATTCATTCCATCATACTATGAAGCAATATTCTTTAATATAATAGTAACTATTTTCCATATTCCAAATGCTCCAAAAATTACTACACATCCAATAATAAAAGGAGTAAGCTTTTCTTTAACATTTGCCTTTTCCTCTGCACCGCCAATCATAAACTGTATTCCTAAAATTCCAGATACAACAACTGCTATTCCAACTCCTATAGATAATAATGAATTATAAATTGCATCGTTAGTTCCTTTAAACTTTTCTAGATTTATAACAGTTCCTTCTTTTTTACCATCATCTATAAAGTCATCCGCACTTGAAATTGCCCCCGTTATATCTGTTTTAGAAGTTGCCCCTTTTTGTGTTGATGTATTCTTAGATTTACTTGATGAGTTCTGCATTTTTAGTTTCACCTACTGTATTATTAGTTTCACTTGATGCACTCTTAGTTGTTCCTGTTGCATCTTTAGTTCCATTTACTATATTATCAGTTTCTCCTGCTGCATAAACACCTACAGTACCCATGCTAATTAATAATATTAAAACAATCATTATTAATCTTTTACTCTTCATATTCCATCATTCCTTTGCATATATTAATTATACACTATATTTCATTATTTTTCAAGTTTTTTAGAACTTACTTGCAACATTATATAATAATTCTACTAGTACAGTACCACTCATAAGCACTACTGCCCCTATTACATAAGGAATCATCGTCTCCTTATATTTAGCTTTTTCCTCTATACTTCCTAACATATACTTGAATCCAATAATACTTAGTACTATAACACCTACTATAATACCTACATTTCTTACAATCCCTATCATTTTACCTGACGCTGAAACTATCTTGTCGCTAGAACCTATCTTGCTACTATCTGGTTTCCATGTTGATGGATTATCAATTGGATTTACAAGATCCGCGAATACTATAGTATTCATACCTAATATTATTACAATGGATATAATAAAAATGTTTATTAATTTTTTTGTTTTAATCATATTACTTCACCTCACTTGGTTTATATTTCTATTATAGAGGATTTTTTCATATTTTTCAACATTTTTTACTAAAAAAACCAAAAAAATAGATTTTGAACGCTCAAAATCCATTTTTTATTTAAAATTTACTCTTTTATATAGATTTAAAACTAGTTTTTAAATTTAATAATACAATTATTCTAGGATAAACCTGCATTAATATAACTTCCAATCACCATTACCATTATCCCTATAATATTTCAATATCAAATTATCTAGTTCCAAACTCATCTCATATATTTTTTCAAAATTATTATCATCAGACATACTTTTATTTAATTTTTCTCTTAATTCACGAATTCTATCTTCTATCATTTGGGACCACCCCTTAAAAAATTTTCTTTCATCCGCATTTTATATATTATGTTTTAGAACGAAGATCCTTTTTTGTATATAATCAGTTCAACGTTACTGTAATATAAAATATCATATTTATCGAGTATAGTCAACTATTTTTTGCTTTTTTTTTAGTTTTTTTTCGACAAAATCTGCACTATTTTTTTCCTTTTACAACTGATAGTATCATTTGATTATTAACAAAACAATCTTCAAACACTTCAGTTAGATATTCAAATGTAACTAATCCGAACTTTTCAATATAATCGAAACAATTTATACCCTTCATATAATCTGCTAAAAACATCCTTGCAGTCTCTTCAACACTGTTATATTCTACAACATAATCCCCATAAACCTTTTTAGAAATCCTCTTAAAATCTTCTTCTGATAGACCCTCTTTACTATATTTTAATATTTTCTCTTTAAGTTTATCTCTTACCTTTTTTGAATCCTTTGATTGCCCTGATATTAACACATGTGCATATTGTGATGAGAACTCATAATCTAAGTCAGGTAATACAAATGTTAATCCTTCTTCATACAATTCTTTATATAAAGATGAACTTTTTCCCATTAACATATTTAGTAAAATTTCTATTGCAATATGTCTTTTCACAATCTCCGCCTTATCCTCTAAAATCTTATCTTTAAATCCAATTATATATATTTCATTACTAATATCCATTGTCTTTTCAGCATATTCTTTATTTATCCCATCTTCTTGTGGAGGATATATTCTTTTAATTTCCCCTTGATTATCTTTTTTTATTACACGTTTTTTTATTTCTTTTAATAATTCCTCTGGTTCAAAATCCCCACATACCACCAAAACCATATTATTTGGATTATAAAATGTGTTATAGCACTTATAAAGAACTTCTTTATCAATCTCTGATATTGATTCCACAGTTCCCGCCACATCAATTTTTATAGGATTTTCCCTATATAAGCAATCTAAAGCGTTCATATAAACTTTCCAACTAGGCTCATCATCATACATGTTTATTTCCTGTGAAATTATTCCCTTTTCCTTTTCAACATTTTCATCTGTAAAGTATGGATTTTGAACATAATCCATTAATTCATCTAATCCTTCATAAAAATTATCTGTACATTCAAATAAATATGCTGTATGATCATTAGTTGTATATGCGTTTGCTTCCAATCCTAGTGCCATTAATTTGTCTAAACTATTTACACCGTTTTCTTGTTCAAACATTTTATGTTCCAAATAATGTGCCACTCCATCAGGGATAAAAACTTCTTCTCCTGTTTTGGGCATAATAAACCTATTATCAATCGATCCAAAATGTGTTCCAATTATTGCATATTTTTTTAAAATATTCTTTTTAGGAATTATTATCACTGTTAAACCATTTTCTATTTTCTCAATATATGCCTTTTCTTTTACCTTTGCACTCTCTATTATTTTCATTTTCTTATTCTCCTTCCAAAATTTTTTCTAATTCCTTAAAAAATATATAGTATCAACATTTATTCCTTCCGCTAACTTAACTATATCATCTTTTTTCACCATTCTTACTTTATCCATATATTCTCTAATAGTCTCGTTATTATTTACCAATTCTTGATTATAGTAATAAATAATCTCTGTGTCTTGTTCTTCTTGTATATTTTGTATAACCGATAAAATTATTTTCTTTGAATTCTCAACATCTTCATCTGTAAAATTTCCCGATTTTATATCTTTTATTTGTTCCTTAATAATTTTCACTGCTTTTTCATAATTTTCGATTTCTATACCACACTTTATAAATATTAATCCTTTTCTCTTTAAGTACCCAGAATTCGCATAATACGCTAAACTAGCTCTTTCCCTAACGTTTTGGAATAACTTTGAGTTTGCTCCCCCACCTAATATCCCATTATATACCATTGCCACATTGTTACCATTATCTATATTATTAAGCATATTTAATGCCATAATCAATTTTCCTTGTGTTACATCTAATTTTTCTTCTATAACTTTTTCATTGTTAAAATCCCTTTGCTCATCTTCAATATTATAAACTGGTTTTCTTGCTTTTATTTTCATTATATCCTTATTTTCTTTTATTAAATTAAAAATATCACTATCAAATTCTCCTGAAACTAATATATCTATCTTACATTCTGATATTATTTTTTTATAATGACTATACAACTCTTCACTGGTTATTTTTTCTAGGTCCCCTATATCTCCAAACTTATATAGACCAAAAACCTTATCTTTAAACATCTCCTCAATACATCTGTCATATGCGTATTTTGATTTATTATCTTTTTTCCCTTCAATTATCTGCCTTAGATTTTCCTTCTCTCCTTCAACATATTCCTCTTTGAATTTCCCATCTTCCGTAAGTGGATTTAGTACTATCTCAAATAGTATTTCAATACACTTTGATGTTAAATCCTCTTTATTATCTAATATAAATTTATCGTTAATCGCTTCAAGGTAAAACTTTATAGATGTATTATCGCCTATTTTTTCTATTCCACAGTTAAATTCTGCACCATATAGCTCCTCTAGTTTTTTACTTATTTGATCTTGGGTTGGCATGCTTTGAGTTCCTCTCCTAAGTACAGCTGCTAACAAAGCATTTTGGGTTACATTTTCTTTATTCAGTGGTGTTGTTAAAAACACTGAAAATAAATTTGTTTTAAATTTATTTGTTTCTATTCTATGAAATTTAATTCCTTCCTTTACATCATATGATTTTTTATTTTTATTATCAAAATCCATTTATACACACTCCCTTTATTTTATTATAAGTTTTTACCTTTATTTTATACTCTCACCTTATAATTTTCTACATAAAAAATTTTTTTCCTATTACTTTTCCTTTTTTCTTTTTGTAATTGCTATAATTTTATTATATAAACACCAATAATCGTTAAAGAACAAAAGTGGCATAATTAATACCCTTTAAACTTTCAAATTTCTCTCCATGCCACGTCTTTGTTCGTGCGCCAAAAATTTTTTAAATTTTTGTGTGCATTAGTTTAGGACGAAGCCTCGGTGCTATAATAGGAAAGGAGAACTTTCCTATTATAGCACAAAAGTGGCATGATTAATACACTTTAAACTTTTAAATTTCTCTCCATGCCACGTCTTTGTTCGTGCGCCAAAAATTTTTTTTAAATTTTTGTGTGCATTAGTTTAGGGCGAAGCCCCGGTTCTATAATAGGAAAGGAGAACTTTCCTATTATAGAACAAAAGTAGCATGATTAATACACTTTAAACTTTTAAACTTTTTATAACGCAAAAAATGAGCCTAATTATACTTCTATAACATAGCCCATTTAATTAATCTTTTATATTAAAATTTCCTTTTTCTAGCTGCTTCTGATTTTTTCTTTCTTCTAACACTTGGTTTTTCATAATGCTCTCTCTTTCTAACTTCCTGTAATACTCCATTTCTAGCACATTGTCTCTTAAATCTCTTCAAAGCATCTTCTATATTTCCATTATTAACTCTTACTTCTGACATAATATAATCCCCCCCCCCGACATCGTCAACACATTTATATGTGGGTTTAATCTCTACTCGATGTTTATTATACCTCATCTTTATATGATTTGTCAAGACTTATTACTAATTTTGGCAATTATTTCTTCAAATCTCATCATATTTGATGCTTTAAATAAGACAACGTCTCCTTTTTTTATTACTTTTTCTAATACTTCGGTAGCATCGTCGTTATTGCCCGTACTATATACATTTACAACCTTTTTTTGCTTATTTAATAATAAAACCTTTTCCTTTATGGATTGCGCAAGCCCTCCAACAACTACTAAAATATCAATTTTATTTTTATATACTTCTATTCCAACCTTTTCATGTAATTCTCTCGAAAAGTCCCCTAATTCAAGCATTCCTCCTAAAACTGCTATTTTTCTCTTGTCTTTTACATTTCCCAAGTACTCCAAAGCAGCTCTCATTGAATCATAATTTGCATTATAAGCATCATTAATAATTGTTACATCATTCCTTATTACACTTATATCCATTCTCCTTTTACTTAATTCAAACTCTTCAATTCCACTATTTATATCTTTCTGTTTAATACCTAAAATCTTTCCTACAGCCATTGCACATAATGCATTATAGATAAAGTGTCTTCCCCCTATAGGAACTATTATTTTTTCTTCTCCAAAATAAAAGTAACTCCTATCCTCTCCTATCTTTATATTTTTGGCTTTGTAATCACTCTCTTCTTCCATGGCATAAGTAACTATTTTATATTTCTTTTCATTTTTTAATGCCCAACTATGCAATAATTCATCATCATTATTTAAGACTACCGTCCCCCCTATTTTTAATCCTTCCAATATTTCTAATTTAGCCTTTAAAATATTTTCCTTCGAACCTAAATTTCCTATATGAGCCGTTCCAATGTTTGTTATAATCGCTATATCAGGTTTAACAATTTTAGTCAAATTTGATATTTCATTAAATTGATTCATCCCTAATTCTATAACCATTGCCGTATGATCTCTTAAATTTAACACTGTTAGTGGTGCACCAATCTGATTATTTAAATTTCCTTGTGTTTTTAAAACTTTATATTTTTTTGAAACAACACTTGCAATTATGTCCTTTGTACTAGTTTTACCTACACTGCCCGTTATTGCAATTACAGGTATATTATATAAACTTCTTTTATATGTAGCTATCTTTTGTAACGCAATAATTGTATCTTCCACCTTAATTATTGACACATTATCATATTTAATTATATCTTTATCTGGAATGCCTTGTAAAATGCACACCTTTGCACCTTTCTTTACTGCATCCTCATAAAAGAGATTTCCATCAAAACTTTCACCTTTTATCCCTATATAAATATCACCTTTTTTAATTGTCCTTGTATCCTTTGAGAAATCCTGACATATAGTGTCCTCATCTCCATAAATTAATCTTCCCCCTGTTACCTCTATAATATCACTTACTAAAATATTCTTCAAAAATATCCCTCCATTCTCTCTTATATATTATACATTTTTATGTGTCATATTACAATATATTTTCCAAAACTTACAACAAAAATGATTACACATTCACAATTCTTTTATTTTAAAAGGAAAACAAAAGTTGAATGAAATACACTGAAATATTTTAGACTTCTCTCTATATCTTTGTTCGTGCGCCAAAAATTTGTTAAATTTTTGTGTGCATTAGTTTAAGGCGGAGCTTTTTTATATAATAGTAAAAAAGGAGTTTCCTATTAATCGAGTAGAGGATAATTCTTAATGAATTTCTCCCCTCTCACACCACCGTACG
>JAUNSP010000031.1 GCA_030539155.1 Clostridia bacterium | reverse complement strand
ATAATAGATTTAATAATGGGCAAAATAATAATAATTTCAGAGCAAGAAGACCGCTTGATGAAAAAGGAATTGATAAGAATATAAAAAATATTATAACAGAGGTTACTGAAAAAGAAAATCAGAGGGATTATAGTAGTAAAGTTCTAGATAAACAAAAAAGTAACAGATTTGAGGAAAAAACTAGAAAGCAGAATAAAAATAAGAGAACTGAAAGTTACGATGATGGAAAATTAAAAGATTTAAAACAGGTAGATAGATTATCAAATATGTTTAATGAACAAGATGGTGGCATGCTTGATTATTATGATTTATCAACAGAGAGAGGTAAAAGAAATAAAAAGAGAAATCCAAAGGGAACAACTGAGAGAGTAAAACAAAAAATATTCAAACTTACAGAAATTACTATTCCTGAATCTATTTCGGTAAAAGATTTTGCTACAGAATTAAAGAAAACAGGCGCAGAAGTTATTATGAAATTAGTAGGATTAGGTGTAATGGCTACTATTAACAATGATATAGATTTTGATACAGCTTTTTTAGTGGCGGAAGAATTTGGGGTTAGAGCAATTAAGAAAGAGGCTGTAAAAGAAGAGGATGTATTATTTGATGAGACAGAAGATAAGGCAAGTGAATTACAAGATAGACCACCAGTAGTAGTAGTTATGGGACACGTTGACCATGGAAAAACATCATTACTAGATGCAATAAGAAAGACGAATGTAATTGAAGGTGAAGCAGGTGGAATTACACAACATATAGGTGCGTATAAAGTAAATGTTAATGATAGAGAAATTACTTTTTTAGATACACCAGGACATGAAGCGTTCACAAGTATGAGGGCAAGAGGTGCTCAAATAACGGATATTGCGATATTAATTGTTGCAGCAAATGATGGTGTTATGCCTCAAACAATAGAAGCAATTAGTCATGCAAAGGCTGCTGGAATACCAATAATAGTAGCTATAAATAAGATAGATTTGCCAGGTGCAAATGTGGATTTAGTTAAACAAGAATTGATGAAGTATGAATTAGTTCCTGAAGAATGGGGAGGAGATACAATTTTTGTACCTATCTCTGCAAAACAACAGACTAATATTGATCAACTATTAGAAATGGTATTATTAGTGGCAGATATGAAGGAATTAAAAGCAAATCCACATAAACAAGCAAAGGGTGTTGTAGTTGAGGCAAGACTTGATAAGTCAAAGGGACCAATAGCAACTATGCTTGTTCAAAGGGGAACATTGGATATAGGTGATACTATAGTAGTAGGTTCTTCAATAGGTAGAATTAGAGCAATGAAAAATGATAAACATCAAAAAGTTAAAAAGGCAGGACCATCTACACCAGTTGAAATAATGGGATTAACAGAAGTGCCAGAGGCTGGGGATGTATTCTACGAGGTTAGTGATGAAAAAATGGCTAAGCATTTAATAGAAAGAAGAAAACGTCAAGCAAGGGAAAAATCAATTAGTCAATTCTCAAAGGTTACATTAAATGATCTATTCTCTCAAATTGAAAAGGGAAATTTAAAGCAATTAAATATTATTGTAAAGGCAGATGTTCAAGGTTCTGCTGAGGCAATAAAACAATCTTTGGAAAAATTATCTGATGATGAAGTTAAGGTAAAGGTAATCCATTCAAATGCTGGGGGAGTTACAGAATCTGATGTGAAACTTGCAAAGGTTACTGGATCAATAGTAATAGCCTTCAATGTTAGACCAAATACTATTGTTAAGCAAGAAGCAGAAAAAGAGGAAGTTGAGATAAAGCAATATTCAGTTATTTATCAAGCTTTAGAAGATGTAAAACTTGCGATGAAAGGATTATTAGATCCAATCTTTGAGGAAAAGGTAATAGGAAATGCAGAGGTAAGACAAACATTCAAGGTTTCAAATGTTGGAACAATTGCAGGATGTTATGTATTAGATGGAAAAGTTGAAAGAAATGCAGGAATTAGGGTAATTAGGGAAGACATCGTAATACATGAAGGAAAATTGATTTCATTGAAGAGATTTAAGGATGATGTTAAGGAAGCTGCAAAAGGTTATGAATGTGGAATTCAAATTGAAGGTTATAATGACTTAAAAGAAGGGGACATCATAGAAGTATATATCATGGAGGAAAAGAAAAGACAATAGGGAGGTTGTAATGCAAAAAAATAATAACAGACTAAATAGGATTGATGAGGAATTAAAGAAGGAAATAAGTAATATAATTTCTTATGAGTTGAAAGAACCAAATGTTACAGGATTAATTAGTGTAACAAAGGTGAAGACTACTCCAGATTTTAAATTTGCAAAGGTTTATGTAAGTATACTAAATTCTAAAAATACTAAAAAAACAATGGATGGGTTGAGAAAATCAGCGGGATTTATAAGAACCCAAGTTGCGAAGAAAGTAAATTTAAGAATAACTCCACAGATAAATTTTGAATTAGATGATTCAATGGAGTACGGTGAAAAAATCGAGGCAATTTTAAAAGATATAAATAAAGGAGAATAAAAGATGACGTTAGATAAAATAAATGAAGAAATAAATAGGGCAAAAAACATAGCAATATTAACACATGAAAATCCGGATGGAGATGCAATAGGAAGTTCTTTGGCGCTATACCAAGCACTTACAGCTCTAAATAAGGAAGTTTGTGTAATTATTCCAGAATATTCACGAATTTTTGATTTCCTTCCATATGCGGAAGTGATAAAAAAAGAGTATAATGGAGAAAAATACGATTTGGTTATTTGTCTTGATACCGCTACAATTAAAATGTTGAGTGTACCAATAGAGTGTTTTGAAAATGCAAAATCAACAATTATAATTGACCATCACGGAACGAATACAATGTATGGGGATATCAACTTTGTAAATCCAGATTCCCCAGCTTGTAGTCAAGTTTTAATAACTATATTTGAATACTTTAAGTGGGAGATTACAAAGGATATTGGAACTTGCCTAATAACAGGGATAATAACGGATACAGGAGGTTTCCAATATTCAAATGTAAAGGTTGAAACTTTTGAATTTGCAGCAGAGCTTTTATCGAGGGGAATAAATATCCCCGATGTATATAAAAGGACTCTTGATACTAAAACGAGGCCAAGTTTTGAACTTTCAAAAATTGCAACTGAAAGGATGGAGTTTTTAGAAGATGGAAAAATAGCTTTTACTTATATTACTCTTGAAGATGAGAAAAAAGTTAATTCAGGAACAGGGGATCATGAAGGAATCGTAAATATCGGTGGAAGTGTGGAAAATGTTGAGGTTTCAATATTTATAAGGCAAGTAAAAGATAATATTTACAAGGTTTCATTAAGAGCTAATGAATATGTAAATGTTTCGGATGTTTGTTTGATTTTCGGCGGTGGAGGACATGTGAAAGCTGCAGGATGCAAAATGACAGGTACAGTTGAACAGATAAAGGAGAGCTTAATAAAGGAAGTAAAATTGCAATTAAAAAAAGAGGGGTGAAGCTTGGGAGTTGGAGCGTCAAGATGGAATAATATTAATCAATAAAGAAAAAGGGTATACATCCCATGATGTAGTAAATAAGGTAAAGAGAATTTTCCATACTAAGGTTCGGGCATACTGGTACTTTAGATCCAAATGCAACAGGGGTACTGCCATTATTATTAGGAAATGCTACACGTATATCAAAGTATTTAATTGAGCATGATAAAATTTATGAAGTAAGACTTAAATTTGGAATAAAAACAGATACTGCAGATATTGAGGGAAATGTTATTAAACAAGAGGAAATTCCTAGTTTTTCTGATATAGAATTGAAGAAAATATTAAACTCATTTGTGGGAGAACAATTTCAAACGCCACCCATATATTCAGCTTTAAAGGTTAATGGAAAAAAATTATATGAGTACGCAAGATGTGGGGAAGATGTGGAAATAAAACCAAGAAAAATTAAAATTTATAGTATTGACTTTGAAGGATATAATGACAAAGAAGGAGAACTGGATTTTAAGGTAAGCGTTTCTAAAGGTACATACATAAGGAGTCTATGCGAGGATATAGCTGAAAGGTTAAATACAGTTGGATATATGAAGGAACTAAAAAGAATTAAAGTGGGAAGATTTGAAATTTCAGATTCAATAAGGGTAGAACAATTAGAAAAAAATATAGATGATTTAGATTTTTTAAAGAAAAACATAATAACAATTGAAGAGATATTTAAAAATAATTTAAATATTGAGTTAGATAATGATGAAATGCAGAAATTCCTTAACGGAGTGAAACTTAAGAATTGTAATAAAGATGGAGTTTATAAAATTTATAATCAGGATAGGCAATTTATTGGTTTGGGTACGATATTGGATGGCATGTTAAAAAGAGATGTGATTGTTTAAAAAAATTATTCATAGTAACGAAAATAAGACTCTTCTCATATACTATTTTAGATAAATGTATATGAGAGGAGTTTTATTTTTATGCGTCTGAAAAAAATCATTCAAAAGAAAAAACATAAAGAGTTTGAGGAATATAGAATTGGTATAGCAGGAAATCCAAATGTAGGAAAATCAACAGTATTTAATTCCTTAACAGGAATGCATCAACATACGGGTAATTGGACAGGAAAAACTGTTAGTAATGCAGTTGGAAAATGCAAATATAAGGATAAAGAATTTGTTTTTACGGATATTCCTGGTACATATTCATTAATGACAAATTCCGAGGAAGAAGAAATTGCAAGAGACTATATATGTTCTAATGATAGTGATGTAATTGTTGTTGTGGTTGATGCTACTAGTTTAGAGAGAAATTTAAATTTAGTTTATCAAATTTTTGAGATTACCTCAAATGTAATTGTATGTGTAAATTTATTGGATGAAGCCAAAAAAAAGGGAATAACTATAAATTTGAAACAACTTTCAAAAGAGTTGGGGGTCCCAGTAGTGGGTACTGTTGCAAGAAAAAAGAAAACTTTGGTAGATTTATTACAAACAATATATGAAACTTCAAAGAGAAAATTAACTATGGATCCAAATAGAATACAATATGCACAGACAACAAGAGATATTGCTGATGAAGGTACAGATACTATTGATTTCAAAGATGAAATAGTTTTTGATATAATAATAAAATCACAGGAGATATGTCAAAAAGTTTGTAAATATAAAAAAGGGAACTATAAAAAAAAGGATGAGAGAATAGATAAAATTTTAACATCTAAATTTTTAGGAATTCCAATAATGATTGCATTTTTGGGAGTAATTTTTTGGATAACAATAGTTGGTGCAAATTATCCATCTCAGATGTTGTCAAACCTGTTTGGTTTTATACAAGGAAAATTATACATTTTATTTGAGGCCATGAATGCTCCGGTATGGATTACCAAAATATTAATAGATGGAATGTATTTAACACTTTCGTGGGTAGTAAGTGTAATGCTTCCACCAATGTTAATATTTTTTCCATTATTTACATTTTTAGAAGACTTAGGCTACTTACCACGTATAGCTTTTAACCTAGATAATTGTTTCAGAAAGTCGTGTACATCGGGAAAACAGGCATTAACAATGTGTATGGGATTTGGTTGTAATGCAGTAGGGGTAATAGGTTGTAGAATAATTAACCAAACTAGGGAAAAAATTGTAGCAATGTTAACAAATGTATTTGTGCCATGTAATGGAAGATTCCCGCTCTTGATAGTAGTGTCAAGTATATTGGTTTCAATTTTAGGAATAACGAGTGGCGCTAGCTTTATATCCACGTTATTTGTACTTTTAGTTATCCTCTTTGGAATCTATTTAAGTTTAATTATTTCTAAAATACTGTCAATAACGTTATTAAAAGGGGAAAAATCAACTTTCACATTAGAATTACCACCATTTAGAAAACCACAAATAGGAAAGATATTGGTTAGGTCAATATTTGATAGATCACTCTTTGTACTGGGGAGGGCAGTGGTAGTAGCAGCTCCAGCGGGAATTATAATATGGTTACTTGCAAATATAGGAATTGCAGACGTTACTTTACTTCAATATATTGTAAATTTCTTAGATCCACTTGCTAGATTAATGGGAATGGATGGACATATATTAACAGCGTTCATATTGGGAATACCAGCAAATGAGATTGTATTACCTATAATGCTAATGTCTTATCTAAAATCAGGAGTTATGGTAGACCTTGAAAATTCAAAAACAATATTTGATATTTTTATTCAAAATGGATGGACTGCAATAACTGCAATAAATGTAATGATATTTACACTTCTACATTTTCCTTGTGCTACGACGCTTCTAACAATAAACAAAGAAGGAAGAAGTTTTAAATGGACATTAATTTCATTTATTGTTCCAACAATGTGTGGAATTATAGTTTGTATGGCGACGAATTTAATATATCAATTGATAATGTAAAAATATGTGTAGTAAGGGGGGTGGAGCTTCATAAATATCCACCCCCTTATGTGTGCAACAGGTGCAGTTTAGCTAATAAGTGAAGTTTTTCGTAATTTCTATAATATAAGGGGCTCCGCCCTAAACCTTATACAAAAAAATAATAGTAACAAAAATTATCATTGAAACATATTATGTTATATATATGGCAATGAGGTGAATTTATGGAAAGAATAAAAAAAGGTGATATAGTTGGAAGAATATCGTATGGAAAGGATGTACTTTTTAAAATAGAAAAAAAGGTAAAAACGGATACACGGAGAAGTAGCAATATTAAAGGGACTAATTGAAAGAATAGAAGCTGATAGCCCAATTGAGGATATAGAAATAATAGATGAGGATATAGTATTAGAAAGTATTAGTAGGTTTGAGGGAAATTTAGATAGACGAATAAAGAGATGCATGGAGGAAAATTCATCATCTAATAGGATGAAGAAGGGGAGTTTTACGGGTAGAATATTACATTTAGATCGGGGACAGAAGGTATAGTGAGAAATCATCACAATATTATAGAAAAGTTGGATTGAATGCAATAGTAAAAAATATTTTGGAGAAAAATCAATCAAAATATGTGAAAATATTATTACAGAGATATAAGCCTGATATTTTAGTTATAACGGGCCATGATGGTATGATAAAAAAAGAAACGGATTTTAGAAATGTCCTCAATTATAGAAATTCAAAGTATTTTATAGAAACGGTTAAGGAAGCAAGGAATTATAGAAATTACGGAAAAGATTTGGTAATATTTGCAGGTGCGTGTCAGAGTTATTATGAGGCATTAATATCAGAGGGGGCTAATTTTGCCTCATCGCCTGCAAGAATATTAATAGATTTCATTGATCCGTTGATTGTAGCAGAAAAGGTAGCGATAACTGATAGTTCAAAGTATGTAACAATGCAAGATATAAAAGATGAATTAAGGGACGGCGAAAAAGGAATTGGAGGAGTAGGGGCAAAAGGTAAGAAAAAGCCTGATAATTAGGGTTTTTACAAAAGTAACAAAATTGTAACATATTTGTAATAAAAATGTTATATTTGATAAAAAAATAGTTAAAATCCCGAAAAATCAATACTTTTAACCAATTTTTATAAAAAACTATGTTTTGACAAAAATCGACTTCGGTGTTATAATAAAATTATCTTATAAGAGTAGGTGATTAAAATGATTTTTAAAAATGAAATAGCTAATTTAAAACAGGATTTTGAGGGCTATGTAGGCAAAAAAATAATTGTAAAGGGAAATACTACAAAGACAAAAGGTTTCCAGAAGGAAGGGGTAATCGATAAGATTTATTCAAATATATTTGTTATAAGAGAAACGGATAATGATAGAAATATAACATATAGTTATACAGATGTATTAACTAAGAGTATAGAAGTTAAAATACAGAATGGTGAAGAGTTTAACGAAATAATAGTAGATGATGCATTATCAATAAAAGAAAGATAATTAAAAATTTAAAAAAATTCCTAGAAATAGGAATTTTTTTATTGTTTTATAAATAGATTTATATAGAAATATAAAGGAGGTATAATAAAATGCAAGTTGAAACAAACAAGGATAGGCTATGTATAAATCAAACTATTAATAAAAAAACAGAAAATATTATGGTAGAGGGGGATGTTATAGTTCCTGACATAAAGCCGGATATATTAAACACAATTCATTCAAGTGGAACGATATGTGTTTATAAAAAGGAACTAATAGATGGAAAAATCAGGATAGACGGTTGTATTAATTTATACATAATCTATTTAGCAGATGCAGATGAAAACGTAAGAAGTTTGAATACTACATTAGATTTTACAAAAATGGTAAATATGGGGAATTCAAATAAAGATATGGAATTTAATTGTGACTTAAAATTAAGGGACATAGAATGTAGAGTTTTAAATGGGCGAAAGATAAATATAAAAGCTAATGTTGATGCTGATTTAGAAACATATTCAAACAATCAAATTGAATTTATACAGGATATACAAGGGATAAAAGATATAAAATTATTAGATAAACCTGTTAGTGTCAATTCCTTAATGATGAATAATAAGACAAAAATATTTGCAAAAGACACAATAAATATGGAAGATAGTGATGATTTAGCAGAAATAATGGGGGTAACGATAAAAATAATTAATAAAGATAAAAAGATAAGCTATAATAAAGTTCTTGCTAAGGCTGATGCATGCGTTGATATAATGTATTTAACAGCTAACAATAAAATAAGAAATGTAAAAGGTGTTATACCTATTGTTGGTTTTATAGACATTGAAAATATATCCGAGGGGAATATTTGTGATATCAAATATGAAATAAAAAATATAAAAATAAAACCTAATTCTGCTTCAGAACATTCAATTTATACTGAAATAGAATTGGAAGTGGCTTGTGCGGTATATGAGAGTAAAAAAATAAATATGATACAAGACTTATATAGTCCTACTTTTGATTTAAAGGTAAATTCAAAAAATATTGAGGCAAAATGTATAAAGGAAAATCTTAAGAATAACTATAAATTGCAGGAAAAACAATTAATATCAGAGATAAATGATGGTAAACTGTATCAAGTAGAGGTTATGCCAATAATTACAAATCAGAAAGTTTTAAAGGATAAGATATTGTTTGAAGGGGAGATTACTCTAGACTTTATATTTGAATCTAATACAACACAAGGAATTAGTACAAAAAGGACTGTTATACCATTCACAAATGAATTTGAAAAGGATGGAGTGAATTCGAATTTAGAATTAAGTTCAAATATTGAAATCATTGACCAAAACTTTAAGGTGGGCTCAGATGGTATGATTGATTTGAATTTAGATATAGAGTTTGATATTAATATTTTAGACAACGTTAGGATGAATGCTATTGATAGTGTAGAAATAGATGAGAGTAGGGTACAAAAAATAAGTAGCATAATAATATATTTTGTAAAACAGGGCGATACTTTATGGGAGATTGCAAAGAGATTTAAGAGTACAGTTGAAGATATTGCACAGGTAAATGGAATAGAGGATGTAGATAATATCAATATAGGAATGCAATTATTTATCCCAAGGTATGTAGCATAAAAAAGAAATAGGGGTTATTTTGTGGAAAAAATTTATTCTAGGAAAAAAATAAATATTTCAAAAGTTAATAAATATATAAAAAATAGGAATTTAAAAAAATTTTTTACAATATTTTTAGTATTATCCGTAATGTTTTCTGTAATGTTTAGAATGATTAAGTCGATAAATTCTATGATTGAGGAACAGGGGATAATAAAGGCGAAATCCATTGCTACGATAGTGACAAATGAAGAATCCACCAATGTTATGGCGAGGTATGAGTATTTAGATTTATCTACAATACAAAGGGATGCTGATGGAAATGTTACTACAATTTCAGCGAATCCAATTACTATAAATAAGATAATTTCTGATATTCCCGTAGAGATAGATAATAGATTAAATAGTGGTCAGTATAGTGAATTTAAATTGAGACTAGGTACAATCTTTGGGATAAAGATGTTTGCAGGGTGGGGACCTAGCGTGAAGATTAAAATTGCGAATATGGGAACATTAGATACTGGTTTGGTATCAGAGTTTTCGGCAGTGGGAATTAACCAAACCTTGCATAGAATATTTCTACAAATTGATACAAAAGTAGCAATATTAACACCGTATAATTCGATAGAGGAAACAATATCAAATCAGGTATTATTGGCAGAAACGGTTATCGTTGGAAAAATTCCACAAACTTACTATAACTTAGAGGGAATGACACAAGATGATGTAATGGAAGTTATGGAGTGACGGTAGCATCAGGTTCTAGGTAACCATACTTAATCATATCAGAAATTACTTTTTTTTGCCTACTTAGTGCCAAATCAAGATTGACCGTTGGAGAATACACTGTAGGTGCATTTGGAACTCCAGCAAGGAGAGTAGCTTCATATAGACTTAATTTTTCGGGCTTTTTATTAAAGTACCCCATGCTTGCCTCTTTTATATTGTAATAACCGTCACCAAAGTATATAGTATTAATGTAAATTTCTAGTATCTCGTCTTTTGAATAGTTTTTCTCTAATTCAAAACCAACGAATACTTCTGCAACTTTTCTAGAAAAAACATCAGTTTCGGTTATGAAGTATAAGTTTTTTGCAACTTGTTGGGTAATAGTACTTCCTCCTTCAACTAGTTTCTTTGATTTCAAATTTGAAACTGTTGCACGGCCAATTGATATATAGTCAAGGGTACCATGCTCATAAAATCTATGGTCTTCAACAGCTATAATAGCATTCTTATAATAACTAGGAACATCACTTAATCTTGTAAAGTTAGGATTACTACGTACAAAAAGTATTTTATCATTGATACTCATCGTTGTAATTGCCCTTTTATACATGGAATATCCATTAAAGACGTATGTAAGTAAAATAATGGAAACGAACAATAATATTAAAAAAAGTAATTTTTTTAAAAGTTTCATAAAAATCAATCTCCTTTTAGAATAAGAGTGGCATGATATAATAAGGAATGCGAAGCACTTTTCTATTATATCAAATATATTGTACTATATTTTTTAAAATAAAACAATAGAGGACAAATATTTTATGTTATAGAAAATTTAAATTTTCATATAACATAAAACTATTTGTCCTTTTATAGTAAATCTTATTTTCTTATAAAATCTAAAAAATAAGATTTATACATAACTTTTTAGAGTATGTTTATTTGCTTTTATATTATAGGTAGTTTTTTCAACCTTCATACATATAAAGTAGTCGGTTAATTTTGAAACAATGGTTTCCATTTTACAGCTTTTTATTTGTATTTTTCCGATACGGCTTATGATATTCGAAAGTTTAGAAGAATCTAATTGGGATTTTACATTTAATGAATAAGATGGAACAGTAATGTAAAAGTCTAATAAATAATTTCCAGATTCTTCATTCTTTTTAATATCGAGTAAATTCATTAATCCTCCATCCGGTGATGAAACCATAAATAACATATTTTCACTTTTTAGACTATTTCTTAAAATAAGATATAGTTCGTTATTAGTGGCATCAATAATTTTAAAAGTTGAATTATTGATTTGAGTTATATTAATTGGATAAGTTAAGTCATTTATAAATGATAGAAAGTTTTTGAAAGTTGGAAATAATTTTAAGAAAAATGTAGTGTTTCCATTAGGTAAAAAGTAAATTACCTGATTTAAAAATAAATTTATATCCTCAAGTGATGTACTATCATCAAATACTCCTAAGAAAAAGTCATCTAAATCAACATTTTCACTTTCAAAAAATTTACAAACCAATGGGTTAGAAATGGATAAAAGCTCTTTTAATTTAACCATATAAATTCCTCCTATTTAGAAAAAAATTAATTTGCAACTGCTATGAATGTATTATACTACAATTTACATAAAAAGTCAAGATAAAACAGAAAATTCAAGTAGATAAAACATTTTCCCTTTCAAACCCGTCATTACATAAACAATTTAGATATATCAACATATTTCACTTATGTCTAATATAATCTTTAACCTATAACAACTTTTAAATTCTATTGATTGAATCGCATTGACAATATATACATAATATGTTATAATTTGTGTACGTAAAATGTAGCAAATAGTACTAAAATTAGTAATATTAAAAATATAATCTATTTTATGAGTCATTTTATATAAAATTTATAGAGTAGAGTAAATTTAAATTATAAAAGAGGAGGAAAAGGATATGATGGATTATGTAAAATTATTAAATGATGAGAAGGGCAAGTATGAACGGGAACGAGGAACTTATCTAACTAGAATTGCTGGAGATATAACAAAATTTAGATATCCTCATTTAGAGGGTTTAAGTGAAAGTTTTGAGTATAATCCAGATAAGAAAATTTTTTTCTTGAAAAATAATCAGGTGGATAGTATTATTTCTAAAATTGCAACAAATGAAATAACTGTTTATGAATTACTTAATAAGGAAGCAAAAAAACTGCATTTGTATGATTTTTTTGGATATAAAGCAACTGATGAAGTAAAGTATAATGTTTTTAAATCAATTCAGAGTGATTATTTAGAAAATCAAAAAAATGGTAAATGGAATTTAGAATATGAAATAGAAAGAGTAAATTTTTCAGATTTAATTATTAAAAAAGATTTTGAATATTTAAGAAGTTTTATAAAAAAATCCAAAGATTGTGAAGTTTATTTTTGTAAATTTAAAGATAGTAATTTAAATACTTTTCAATTTGGAAGTACATTAAAAGGAACTAATATTGTTTTTGTTGATGGGAATAAAGCAAATTTTTGTCAAGAATTATTCCATTCCATTTATCATATTGAAGAAGGTATACCAGGAAGAAACAATGATAATATGAATATAATGGAGGTTTGGGGTAATGTTGATGCTTTGTATTTAAAACAGTTAACAGAAGGTCGATTATCAAGGAGAATAAGAAATAATATTACACCTCATGATATAAAATTTCTTGATTATGTATTTTTAAGAGCATATATTGGAACAGCTTTTTTAAAGGAAAAAGATTTTGCAATATTTCATAGTGTTTTTGCTTTGATAGAACCAACAATTAAATTATTAATGGAAACTATGGAAAAAGATATTAAAGTTAGAAATTCAATAATAATTGATGGAATATGTTATGATAATACAGAAATTTTGAAACAGGGATTTAATAATTATTATGGAGATTGTGCTTATGAAAGTATTTTTTATGATTTTAATTTATTTCATAGAATGGTAACAATAAATAAAATATGTAAGCAAAAAGGAATTTCATATAATAATATAATTAACATTATGTTTAATGAAGAAAGTTTAGTTCCAACAATTATTAGTAGTGATGTAGTAAAAGAAGTTTGGTTAAATCCAGTTATTAATCAAGATAAAAACTTGATTATTGATTTAATTGAAGATTATTCTCAGATAATGATAAGACAGGAGAATATTATTACAATAGAAAATTGGCTCGAACATATAAATCAGAAATTTGGAAATGAAAAATATAATAAAATAAAGGATTTATTTTAAGGAGTGGTAGTATGAAAATATTGTTCTGTTATCCACCAGTGAGTGAAGATTATGAAAAAATTAGAGATGCTGGAGTTTCGCCACATTTAAGTTTACTTTGTTTAGGAACACATATAAAAAATTCATTTAATGATGTAGAAGTAGATTTATGTGATGGACATCACACTAATTTTGAAAAGATTTGTGAAAAAATAATATTTAATAACTATGATATTATAGGTTTTAGTGTTGATTTTACAAATTATAATACTTCTGTAAAATTAGCTAAATTTGCTAAAAGTGTTAATCCGAAAATTAAAATTGGTTGTGGTTCTAATCATGCTTCAAATATGTATAAACAAATATTAACTAATCAAAAATCATATGATTTTGTAGGAATTAATGATGGAGAAGAGCAGTGGCAAGAGTATATTCGATATTGTAAAGGAGAAATAAGTATTCATGAAGTTCCAAATTTAGCATATCGAGAAGATGGAATAATAAAAATGAATCCATTAAAAACATTTAACTTATTAAAAATGTATCCTGTAGAGTACGAATTAATGGATTTAAAAGTATATTTTGAATTGCAAGAAAGGTTATTTGGAAAAGATTTTAAAATGTTACAATTTACATCACAAAGAGGTTGTGCAAACCATCCATTATGTGTTTTCTGTGGGAGGTATAATGATGGAATGAGATTTAGAAATCCAAAAGAATTTGCAAAGGAGGTTGCATACTACACAGAAAAATATTCTTTAACTGAAGTTTGGGATAGGAGTGATTCATTTATTCAAAATGTAAAGTGGCTTAAGGAATTTGCTAATGTCTTAAACAGCTTAACTAACCGATTCAAAACAGGACAAACAACTTTTAAAACATATTCAAGAGCAGACCAATTATTAAGGCAGGATGTAATAGATGTTTTAAAAAGCTTACATTTTAGAATGGTATTTATTGGTTATGAGGCAGGAGATGATAGAATTTTAAAAAATGTTGGGAAAAATTCTAATACTCAAACTTATGAAAAGGCTACTAAAAAGGTTTTTGATAATGGAATAGACATAGATGCTAGTTTTATTGTTGGACTTCCAGGTGAAAATAAGGAAAGTATGAAAAATCATATAAACTTTGTAAAGAAACTTAATGAAATGGGACTTGATAAAATAAGAGTTAATAGGTTGCTTGTACTTCCAGGAACTCCTTTATATAGAAAAATTGTTGAAAAATTTCCTGAAATTGCAGATAAAGATATTGTTCCAATGAATGATTTACAAAAAATGATTTTTCAAACGGATTTATATGATTTATCTGAATTTGATAATGATGTTAACAAATATATTGAGGCTCTTCTTGAAACTGCACATATAATGACAGAAATTGTTTCTAAAAAAGGTGGTGTAAGTGAAGGATATGGACATGGAAAAGGTAAGAATATTTTAGAAGGAAAGGAGCTTGAAGTATGTCGAAAATAAGTATAGGCAAAAAAATTTTTGATAGTAGATTTTTCGTGGCATCAAGTGATTTGATTTCTACAGCAGAAGAGGCTGAAAAAGTTATTCAAATTGGAGGGGATAATATAGGCAGTATTATTTGGAAATCCACAACTTTAGAAGCACGAAAAGGATATGATGCTCCTCGAATTTGTGATTTTTATGATGGATTTTTGGTTGCGAGTGGTTTGAAAAATACGGGAATTGATGAAACTATAAAAGAAATTAGAAAATTTAAAGCAAAGTATCCAAATCAATCTGTTATTATAAGTATAGCAAGTGTTAATTTTATAAATTCTATTGATGAATTTAAGAAAATGGCTATAAAATTAAAAGATGAACAGATCGATGGAATTGAACTTAATTTATCATGTCCTCATCAAGTAGAAAAAGAAAAATTTAAAACTCAAGTTTTAGCCCAAGATGAGAATTTAGTAGGGATAATTGTAGCAGAGGTAAAAAATATTTTTCAGGCAACAAATAAAATTGTAATTGTGAAGTTGACAGGGTGGAATGCAGATATTTCAAAAGTGTCAAAAGTAGCGGAGGTATGTGGAGCTGATGCAATAACAGTATCAAATATTTTTCCTGGAATGGGTTATTATACGGGATTAAAAGAGTATAATAATTCTTTTGAATATAAAGTGGGAGATCCATTGGTTGGAAATTTTAAAGGTGGTTATACAGGAATTCTAATGCTTCCAGCAACTATTTTATTAGTAAATACTGTAAAAAATGCTGTAAATATTCCAATAATTGCAACTGGAGGGTGCATGAGTCAACCAGATGCGATGATTCAAACATTTATGGCAGGTGCATCAGTAGTGGCATCAGCAACATTTTTTTATAATAAAAATTGTTGTGAATGTAGAGATTTTTCAAAAGATTTAATTGAAATGCGGGATGTTTTAAAAGAATTTGAAAAAAATAAGATTATTAAATTTAATTAAAAAAAGTGGTATGATTTGATTAACTTATGTCTTTAAGTTAATTGGATCATACCATAAATTTATTTGTTTGGTATAAAAAATTATATAAAAGAAATATATTGTTTTTTGCTTTTTTATAAACTTAAAAATCAACATTTTACAAAACATATGATGGTAAATTTTCTTGAAAATAATGAGATATTTAAGGATTTCTAACATTTTCCCTTTCAAACCCGTCATTACATAAACAATTTAGATATATCAACATATTTCACTTA